>NZ_OX241534.1:600000-900000 GCF_945836005.1 Candidatus Nitrosacidococcus sp. I8
CAGGATTCTATTGACGGACCAGTAGCCAATCAATTTACTAATGATACTGGCACATCTCCAGATAACGCTCAGAATTTACACTCTACTATGACAGGTACGGATGCCAATGGAACTAGTATGAATATTGGTGCCTTTGTCGGGTTAGACGGAGATCAGACTCAGGATCAAGACTTTTCTAATGGGAATACTGTTCAAGCTTCTATCTCTCAGACGATCAATGGATTAACAGCTGGGCAAAACTATACTGTTAGCTTTGATTGGGGCGCAGCCCAACTACAAGGTCGTACTGGAAAAACTACTGAGCAGCTTCAAGTTTCTCTAGGTAATGTACCTCTATCTCCAAGTGGGACTCTCCCAAGTGGTGCTCAATCTACAGCTGTTCTTGATAATTCTAGTGGTGGATTCACTGGCTGGCAATCTCAATCTTTTACCTTTACCGCCCAAGGTGCTAGCCAAGTGTTAAGCTTTCTTTCTGTAGGTACTCCAGGCGGACTTCCTCCTATGGCAGTATTAGCTAATGTAGCTATGGTAGCGGATGTTACTCCTCCTAATAATGTGCCAGAGCCTGCTGCAATTATTTTATTTGGGACGGGGTTATTTGGATTAGCCTTCTTTATGCGTCGCTATAGCGCAAATTTATTATAATCAGTATTTTCAATGGGTTACTAGGAAAAACTCCCTAGTAACCCATTTCTCTCGTATAGTAGTACATACCTTGAGGGTGTTATTATTGCTAATATCTGTTTATATTTCAGGGGTTATAAAATTTACTAGCCTTCTCTGTGAAGATAGACTTCAAAAATAGTATAAATTTCTCGATAAATTAATATTCTGCTTTTTTTCATTTTTTACCTGCCATTTTTCCTCTACCAAAACGTATAAATGCTTTACTATATAATCTTTTTCTTCTTGAATTTTTAAAGAAATAACCTATTTTTACTTTAGGCTGATTATAAAATAATAAAAATTACGTCTTATCCAATGCTTTAGCTACGTAATTAGTTATGTAACTACTTTAAGGAGGCTTGGATCCATGAGATCATCGAAAATATCTGTGGCACTTGTTTTGAGTACAATGCTTGCTAGTGCACATGCTATATCTCCTCCTCTAGTTCAAAATGGGGATATCTTTGATACTGTTAAGATAAGCTCAATTCCTGTCAATGGTTCTATGCAGCTTGATTCTAAAAGCAGTAATGATGGTTCTCCTTCTGTGCTAGAATCTGCTACAGTTACTCTATTTGGGACTGGGTTATTTGGATTAGCCTTCTTTATGCGTCGCCGTACCATTGATTTATCATAACTATTTGCCTTACTAAAAAAAGCCATTGTATGATGGGGGCTACTTGGAATATCTATTCCAAGTAGCCTTTTTTCATATAAAACATCACTTATTTTATGAATGAACTCACTGTTACCATCTTACATCTATCTGTTTGGTTGTTTTTACTCTGTGCTATTTTTGTTCCCTTAGAGCGCGTATTTAAAATTGAGAAACAAGCTTTTTTTCGCTCTCAATTCTGGGTGGATCTTGGTTATTATATGGTCAATGGAATAGTCTCTGGCATCATGCTGACACCGCCTTTAGCCATTATGGGCGGCTTTATTTACCAGCTAATTCCAATCCATATTCATGAAGCCATTAATGGGCTTTCTGGAGGTGCTCGCCTTGCTTTATCACTCACAGTAGGGGAATTAGGTTTCTACTGGGCCCATCGTCTGACTCATAAGGTTCCTTTGCTTTGGCGATTTCATGCTATTCATCATAGTGCTAAAGAGGTAGATTTTTTAACCAATACCCGTGCTCATCCGGTAGATATTCTTTTTACCCGGATTTGTACTTTTCTACCTGTACTTTCCTTAGGATTGACTGGGGATTCATCTACGGTAACTGCATTGTTTTTAGTCATTGGGGTAACGTGGGGATTTTTTATTCACGCAAATATCCGCTGGCGTTTTGGATTTTTGGAGAATTTTATTGCCTCTCCTTTTTTTCACCATTGGCACCATACTAATATGGGGCAGCGGGATAGAAATTATGCCTCTATGCTACCTATCTTAGATCATATTTTTGGGACTTATATTTCCCCTAAACACTGGCCTACTCAGTACGGCATTGATGCTCCTATGCCTGTTTCATTTTTTGGCCAACTCATTAAACCTTTTCGTAATCTTTACGCTTCAACTACCCGCCGTACCTCTTAACTATAAAAACTCTAAGAGCTTTAGTCATTTTCTATTTTAATTTTTTATTTATTTTAAATTTTAGTCATAATTTTCAATTAGATATATTATCTAAGTATTTTTATATATGGTATCTGTTTTCTAATAGCCCAAAATTGATACTGACAAAAATAAGCAATCGTGCTTACCCAATAGAATATCTTTCTTAGAAGAAAGATATTAACCTCATCATTATGATGAATAATTAGATCTTATCTTAAATAAGCTCAATAATTGGCTTTTTGTTACCATGAGCGTCACTGACAAAATAGATACCTAAATATGTACTTATAGGCGCATATTATCAATAAGTTATCAATTATAATTGATAATTAAGTATGTAATTATATTGTAATATATTGTAAATGGCACGAGTGTTGCTCTATATCTCAAGTAACTTTTTATGTAACTAAATGATATAGAGGTTAATCTCAATGAAACTATCAAAAATATATACAGCACTTGCTTTTAGCACGGTACTTGCCACTAGTGCCCATGCCAATTTAATTTTAAATGGTGATTTTTCTGATGCTGGTGGTATCACTACTCCTACTCAGTTTGGTACTGCAAGCGGTAATGGCTATACAGCATCTAACTTTATTGCAAATTGGACTGGAAATGATGGCTATGAGATCTGGTACCCAAGCGCATCAGATGCGACTACCATGAATGCTACTGGACAATGGACTAGCACTGGTCAAGAAATGCTCTGGGGTCCTGTTGCTCCACCACCTAGTGGGAGTGGCTCGTTCGTAGGTCTAGATGGTGATCAGACAGCTGGTGTCCAATCTAGTATTAGCCAACAAGTCACAGGTTTAACAGCCGGCCAACAATATACCCTAACTTTTGATTGGGGTGCAGCTCAAATGCAAAGCCGTACCGGTGGTACCACAGAATTTCTACAAGTTTCTTTTGGTGATGATACACAATACACTGGTACTAATGGTGCACAAAGCACTATTCCTACAGGTAATGATCTTTTAAACAACGCTTCTGAGGGCTTTACTGGTTGGCAGTCTGCAACTATGACCTTTACCGCAACTGCAACAAGCCAAGCCTTAACATTTCTTTCTGTCGGTACCCCAAGTGGGCTTCCTCCTATGGCATTACTCACCAATGTATCTATGGTAGCTAATCCTAGCGTGCCAGAGCCTTCTATGATGATGCTATTTGGTACAGGATTGTTTGGATTAGCTTTCATAAGCCGCCGCTGTGCTGTTACGCTAGGGTAGAAATCTTTATTATTTTTTCATAAATTAATCCTCACATTTATAAGGGCGTAGTAATATGCCCTTTTTTTATGGTGAAATTTCAGTAGATAAGAAATAATTATTCTCTTATGATATTCCCACTATTAGGAAGGTTAGATAGTATATAAAGATTTAAATTAAAAATTGGAGCGTAATGAATGAAATTACCATTAGAGGTAACTTTTCGTGATACTGAATATTCACCTGCGGTGGAAGAAAATATAAAAGAACAGGCAGATAAACTACACCAATTCTATGAGGAAATTATTCGCTGTCATGTGATTGTAGAAAAAGGGGATAAACACCACAATCATGGCAATATCTACCATGTAAGGATAGATTTGACTATTCCGGGAAAAGAGCTTGTGGTCAGTCGTGAGCCTGAAAAGAATCATGCCCATGAAGATGTCTATATTGCTATTCGAGATTCTTTTCGAGCGATGCGCCGCCAACTAGAAGATCATGTACGCCGCCAGCGGGATCAGGGAAAGCATAGCAAAATATTACCTGATGAAGACGAGCAAGATAAATCTTCCTGATAATTTATCCTAATCTTTTAGGGTTAATTTTCTATTTGGGGCGCCTGTAAATCTGCAATCTATTCAAATTACCCACTATACGAAATCTCATCTTAAAATGCAGGAGTTTTCTGAGGTATCTGAATGCCAAGGAAAAATTCTTGAATCTGAGAATGTTTGGGTTCATATCCAAGATTTAGCAGATTATAAAACTTTATTGCACCTTGCGGCATTGTTTAATATTCATCCGTTAGCGGTAGAAGATATTTTTAAAAAAGAACAGCGTCCCAAAATAGAGCCCTATGAAGAGCAATTATTTATTGTTCTAGGATTACCTACTATTGAAGACAATACTTTAAAAATTAGAAGAGTAGGGTTATTTCTAGGAAAAAACTATTTAATCAGTTTTTGTGATGGGGTAAATAACCCCTTTACAACACTTCAAAAAAAATTACACAAAAAAAACAATACGATTCAAGCACACAGTATCGATTATCTTTTTTATACCTTGGTTGACTCTGTAATCGATCAGGGTTTTCCTTTGTTAGAGAGTAAAGGAGAAGAGGTTGAGAACTTAGAAGAAATTTTATTATTCCAGCCTACCCGAACTGAATTGACTCACATACATCGATTAAAGCGAGAATTATTACATTTACGACGAATATTTTGGCCACAAAGGGAAGTGGTTAACGCATTGTTACATATGGAAAGTGATTTAATTAGATCAGATACCCAAATATATCTTCGAGATTGCTATGATCATAGTATCCAGCTCATGGAACTATTGGAGACTTATCGAGATATGGCAGGAAATATGCTCGATCTGTATCTCTCTAGCATCAGTAATCATACCAATGAGATTATGCGAGTACTGACTATCATTTCCACCATCTTTATTCCATTAACGTTTATTGTGGGAGTTTATGGGATGAATTTTGAGTCAAACAATCATAATCCTTGGGCAATGCCAGAATTAAGATGGCATTATGGCTATCCGATAGTGTGGCTAGTCATGATTTCTATTGTGATTGGATTACTAGTATTTTTTAAAAAGCGTAAATGGTTCTAACTTACTTTAAGTAAAAAACCATGATGTCTTACTGGGATTATGGGTTTACTGTACTCGCAGCGATTATATTAAGCGGTTACCATATTTGGCTTCTTTGGAAAACTCGTCATCAGCCCTTATCTACCGCTATTGGGCTATCTCGCAGGATTCGTAAAATATGGGTTAAGCAAATTATCGCTGAAAATCAAGCGTTACTTGCTATTCAAACCCTTAGAAATTGGACGATGGCAGCCACTTTATTGTCCTCTACTGCAATTTTAATTGCATTGGGAATTTTAAATGTAGCTTTTATGACAAAAGGTCAGCCTGATCTTGCGAAAATCATAGACTATTTTGGCTATTCTAGTAATCGATTTTGGTTTTTAAAATTAGTCACTTTAAGCAGCAATTTTTTCTTTGCTTTTTTTAATTTTATCTTGGCTATTCGTTACTATAATCATGTAGGTTTTATTATTACAGTCTCTGGGCATCAAGAATCAGGTATTAGTGTGGAATCTGTAATAAAGATCTTTCAGAGAGGAGCGGATCATTACACTTTAGGCATGCGAGGTTATTACTTCTCTATTCCATTATCTCTATGGTTATTTGGATCAATATGGCTATTTGTAGGTTCACTGCTATTAATTGCTATACTCTTTAGACTAGATCGATTTGAGTAAGCCCAAGCATAAAAAGTAGGTAAAAGTAATAAAGTAAGTATAGTAGAGGAAAGAATTCCTCCAATCACTACGGTAGCTAAGGGACGCTGTACTTCAGCACCTGCACTAACCGCTAATGCCATAGGGATAAAGCCTAAGGAAGCGACTAGTGCTGTCATAAGCACTGGGCGAAGGCGGGTAAGTGCACCATGATAAACAGCATCTTCTAGTGATAATCCATCTTCTTTATAGAGTTTATTAATAAATGCTACCATCACTAGACCATTAAGAACAGCTACCCCAGAGAGGGCGATAAAACCTACTCCAGCAGAGATGGATAAGTTAATCCCTCGTAGCCAAAGTGAAACTATTCCACCCGTGAGTGCAAAGGGAATCCCGGTAAAGACTAATAAACCATCTTTAAAGTTACCAAAAGTGCTATATAGTAGAAAAAATACAAGGAGGAGTGCGACAGGAATCACAATAGTAAGCCGTTTTGCCGCTGCGATCATCAACTCGAAATTACCTCCCCAAGTTACCCAATAACCTGCAGGAATTTTCATTTTAGCTTTAATTTTTTCTTGTGCCTCCGCCACGACTGAACCCATATCTCGACCCCGAACATTAAAAGTGGCAACGATTAATCGCTTAGTATCCTCTCGGGAAATCTGGTTTGGTCCTGCATGAATATCTATTTCTGCCACTGAACTTAAAGGAATATAGCTCACTCCATCGTTATCCTGAATATTAAAGTCAGTTTTTCCAAGACTTAAACTAAATCCTGAAAAGGGTTGAGAAATCTCTGAAGAAGAAACAGGGTTTATAGGCAAGGGAATAGGCAAACGACTTAGATCAGAAATATCTTGTCGATATTGCTCTGGTAGTCGTACAACTAGATTAAAGCGTCGATCTCCTAAATAAATTTTCCCAGCGATTACTCCACCAGTTGCCGCTTGAACAAGATTTTGAATATCTGCTTTATTGAGTCCATAGCGAGCTAAATTTCGTTGATTCATTTTTATATTCAAAATAGGTAACCCCGTCACCTGCTCTACCCGTACGTCTGAAGCACCCGGTATAGTTTTAACAATTGCTGCAATACGATCAGCCGTCTCTAATAGTATTGAGCGATCCTCTCCAAATACCTTGATAGCTACATCTGCCTTTACCCCAGATAGCAACATATTCATCCGATCTTGAATTGGCTGGCTATATTCATGAAATGCAGCACCTGGAAGAGCATCTACTTTTTTAGCTATGGTATCAACTAAATCTTGTTTAAGAAGCTTTGGATTTGGCCACTCTTCTCGAGGTTTTAACATCACATAAGTATCACTTCGCTCAGGACCCATAACTTCAGTGGCTATTGCAGGGGTACCAATTCTAGCAGCAACGGTTTTTACTTCAGGAAATGACAATAATAATTTTTCTAAATCCTTTTCCATCTCAATAGATTGACTCAAGCTGGTGCCGGGCATTCGAATATTGGCAATTAACATATCCCCTTCATCTAGGCTAGGTACAAATTCAGTGCCTACTCGAGTCACTAATAAACCGCTTAAAATCACGGTAACGAGAGCAATAACTACCATGAGGGATCTGTTTTCAAGGGAAAATTTGAGTACGGGTACATAAGCTTTTTTTGCTATGCTCATAAAGAAATTTTCTTTCTCCGAAACCCATTGTCCAATAAAAAGAGCGATAGCTGCAGGTACAAAAGTAATTGAAAAAATCATAGCCCCTAAAAGAGCGATAATTACTGTCTGTGCCATGGGATGAAACATTTTACCTTCCACCCCAGTGAGGGCAAAAATCGGAATGTATACCACCATAATAATCATCTGCCCAAATAGCAATGCCCGTCGTGCTTCTTCAGAAGATTTATAAACTGATTCCATACGCTCAGCTAAGGTTAATGGACGCTTTAACCGATGTTGCTCCTCTGCTAAATGGCGGACGCTATTCTCTACAATGACCACTGCCCCATCCACAATCACCCCAAAGTCGATTGCCCCTAAACTCAACAAATTAGCACTGATTCCGCCAATAGTCATTCCAGAAATAGTGAACAATAAAGAAAGAGGAATAACTGTAGCAGCAATGAGAGCAGCACGGACATTACCAAGCAGTAAAGTTAAGATAATAATAACAAGTGCAGCACCCTCAAGCAGATTATGAGATACAGTATTAATTGCATTATCGATTAGCATAGTGCGATCATAAAAAGGCTCTGTTTCCACCCCTTTAGGTAAGGAATAATCTATTTCCAATAGCTTTTTTCTTGTTGCGTGGGCAACATCATGGCTATTTTTACCCATCAGCATCATAGCAATGCCTATTACTGCTTCTTTACCATCTTTGGTTGCTGCCCCAGTACGCAGCTCCTTGCCTAGTAATACTGTAGCAATATCTTTAATAAGAATTGGAATCCCTTGAGAAAGCTCTACTTGAATATGACTAATTTCATCCAAAGTATGTACTCGCCCAGGTACCCGAATAAGATATTGTTCTCCTCTATGTTCAATATATCCTGCCCCTATATTATTGTTATTATTAGTAAGTGCCAAGATTACATCCTGAAAACTTAGCCCATAGGCAACTAATTTCTTGGGATCGGGAGTCACATGATATTCTTTCTGATAGCCGCCCATACTATTTACTTCTACCAATCCTGGAGTAGTCAGTAATTGCGGGCTAATTACCCAATCTAGTAGGGTACGTAAATCGGTAATATTATAAGAAGAGCCATTTGGCTTGTGAGCATCAGGTGTAGTCTTTAAGGACCATAAGAATATTTCCCCTAGCCCAGTAGAAATAGGACCAATGCGAGGTACGATTCCAGGAGGTAAATTTGCTGTAGCAGCTTGAATACGCTCATTAATTTGCTGGCGTGCAAAATAAACATCTGTGCCATCTTCAAAAATGGTCGTTACCTGCGATAGACCATACTTTGAGATAGAACGTATTTTTTCAAGCCGAGGAGCTCCTAGCATTGCTAACTCTACCGGAAAAGTAATTAATTCTTCAGTTTCTAAGGGGGAATAACCTGGGGCATTAGTAGCAACCATCACTTGGACGTTACTAATATCAGGTACTGCACTAATCGGTAGATGCTGGAAACTAAAAACGCCAAAAGCACTAAGCGCAAAAACAACAGCGATGACTAACCATCTTTGCTGGAGTGAGAAATTTAATAGGTAGGAGAACATTGTTTAGATTTCTTGATTTATAGTATTATTCAGCAGCATCCATAGTATCGAACTTATTTAACTCGGATTTAAGAATAAAACTATTACTAGCGACATAGGACTCACCGGCAGAGAGGCCCTCTCGTACTTCAACCCATTGATCGTCCTTTACGCCTAAAACTACTGATCGTGCTTCAAATTGATCTCCATCATGTTGGACAAAAATGATTGGATGATCTTGATAGGTTTGTATTGCACCACGATCCACAGCCACAGGAGTTTGATTTTCTTTATGAGATATTTTGGCATTTATAAATAAACCAGGATACCAATAACCTTCAGGGTTAGGGATTTGCACATAGGCTGTTGTTGAACGTGTTTTTTGCCCTACTAAGGGGGCAATATAAAAAACAGTACCAGTAGTAGTAAATCCCGCATCTGTAGCTTCAATCATCACTGAATGACCGATTTGAATATCTTTCAAGTCTCTGGTGTATATTGTGATTTCTCCCCAAACGGTAGAAAGATCGGCAATAGAGAATACTATTGAGGTAGAGCTAGCAGACTCGCCCAATACAAGATTTTGTTGAATAACCTCTCCATCGAAAGGTGCTCGCAGCTCATAGCGATTATAAGGAATATTAGAATCCAAGACTTGGTCTTTAGGAATGCCTAGAGCAAGGAGTTTTTGAGTTGCTGCCTCTACTAAAATTTTTGCTTTCTGTAGTTCAATTTTTGCTGCTAAATAGTCCTGTTTTGCAGAAACTTTTTCTTTCCATAAAATTTCCTCTCGCTCTGCGATTACTTTAGCAAAATCTAGCTGACGTAACGCTACAAAGTATTGGCTTCTTAGATCTGCCAATGTTTGGCTTTCTAAAATAGCTAGAATCTCATCTTTTATTACTTTATCGCCTATAAATTTATAGACTTTAGTTGCTATTCCATCCACCCGAGAGACTACATCAGATACTTTTTTAGGGTTAAGTTCGATTTCCCCAGGGAGAGTTAAGATGGACTGAATTATTACAGGACCAGCAGTCTTTATTTGAATACCTATTTTCTGTTGTGTTTCTGCAGTAATATGTATAGAAGGGTAATTACTATTTGTCCCTTGTTCTTTTTGAGAATCTTTTTTAAAATCCTCTATTTTTTGTTGATCATACACAGAATCTGAAGGAGATCCTGATCTTAATATAAGCACTCCAAGGATGATACCTACTCCAATTACGCTTAATATTGCAACATACTTGGTATTATATTTCATAGAACTACCCTCCAAGATTCATGGCTGCTTCAAGTCGATCTCCAATAAGTCGTTCTACCTCTGCGACAGATTGATGATATTCAGTAAGTGCCTGTAAATATTGGGCTTTAGAATCAAAAAGAGTTTGTTGGGCATTAAGCACACTGAGAAAATCAAATTTACCTAGACTAAACCCTCTAGTAGCTGCATCAAAAGCACTTTGTGCCCCTGGGACAGTTTGAGTATTTAAAATAATTGCCTCTGCTCGAGCGCTGGCTAATTGTTGATAGGCAGTACTCAAATCAGAAACAATCTGTACTCGAGCAGCATATTGGGCATCTTCAGCTTTAGCTAAACGATGGTATGCTGCTAAAATATTCCCCTGATTACGATCAAATATAGTTAAAGGCACTGAAATTCCAGCAGCAAGCCCGTGTACATTTCTACTCATTCCTTGCCCTGGGGTAGGATAAAGTATATCTCCTATACTCACAGTAATATCTGGAATTGCCTCACTTTTTTCTAAATCAACGATAGCTTTCCTCTGAGTAAGTTCAGTAGCCCAGCGAGCAAGATCAGGATTTTGATGAATCAACTGAGTTAATTGTTCTAAAGAAGGAATAGGAGCAATTTTTCCAAACTGACCTATAATTCTTTCAAATTTAGGATCAGTACTTCCCCAAAGTGCTGCTAATCGCTTTTTAGATGCATTAAAATCCTGTGTTGCGTGAATTAGTGTTATTCGTACAGAAGATAGAGCCACTCGAGCTTTAGTTTCTTCGACAGGCGAGGTTTTTCCTCTTTCAACTCGCTTAGAAACAACATAAACCACTTGTTCAGCAAGTTGCATTAACTGTTTTACAAGATCCAATTTTTCTTGAGCGTTGAGCATGGCAGTAAAATTTTTAGAGGCTTGAGTTAATACATTCATTCGCTGCACTTCATAATCCCAAGTGGCAAGATCCCGAGTAAGGTTAGCTGCAATCACTCGCTTCATCCGTTTTCCCCCAAGGAGGATAACTTGACTTAAACTACTAATAATTTGGGGACCATCTCCAAATTGTAGGAGCTGATCGTTAGCAAGATCTTCTGAGTCGAAGTGCAACTCTGGATTTGGTAATAAACCTGCTTGAATAATTTCTGCCTCTCTTGCTCGAATTTCTTTTGAAAATACAGAAAGCTGTGGATTATTCATAAGTACAGAAGCCAATGTTTGAGATAAAGTAATATTTCCTATTGGCTCATTAATTATAAAACTAGAATCTTCCTGTAAATTTTTTTTAATGTCTTGAGCTAGGGGCGTTTTAATTATCTCCCTCTCATTAATGACTTCCTGATCCCTTACGGAAGCTAACCCAATTTTGGGGAATCGGGAACTATAATACGCACCACACCCAGTTAAGGTAGATATAAAAATAAATTCTATAAATAGTAAGATAGAGATTTTTTTAGTAAGCATTTCTATGCTTTCACTCAAAACCATATAAAGTTCTAGATTTGAATTTAGAGGTACTTAGAAAGTACACGTTATTGATTATACTTAGGTAGACAAAGTTTATTTTCAATCTAAATCTGTAATACTGTAGTAGCAAGATGTGGAGGAGTTAAGGAAATCTTTAGAGATTTTTTCCTAAAAAAACTAGTAAATAAATATTTAGTTGGATAGATAATAAATACTAATGGAGTGATTGCAGCAAAAAATACCGTAATTGCTTTAGTAGGGTTAAAACTAGATATTTTATCTACTTCTAAAAAGGGTGATTTATCTAAAGGAATATAAAAAATATGGTCTGGATCTTCTTGCTTGTTTTCATCTACAAATACATTAATTAATTTATCTAATAAATCTTGCTCTAAATTAATGGATGAAGAAGCTAGTTCACGCTGATCGTAATGACCAGGATGATGTAGAGAAATTTCTAAATGATTATTTTGCTGAGTTACAAATAATTGATGAGAATCACCAAGTGTTGCTATAAATAAGGGTAATACTTGGGCATTTACTAGCCAGCTTATCAGATAAACAAATAGGCATATTTTGCTAATTACTTGTTTTTTATTTTTACTAAATAACATGGCTAGTAATGATGGTGAGTACTTAATGAGTATCTTTATTATTGAGCGGCTTTATCGTTTTGTACCATTCGATTTTGATAGAAAAATCCTAAGAAAATAAGTGCTAATATTACTCCTTGGAGACTCAGCCCCTGCCAGCTTGGATATATGCCTAAAAGCGGAATGGTTGGGAAAGATACTGAATCTAGGGAGACCCAACCTGCTTCTTGTAATGCACTGATACCTTTACCAGCTAATACTACAGCGAGTAAAGCAAGAATAGCTGAGGTGCTACTAAAAAATAGCTTTAAGGGTAGGCGAATGCTTGAGTAAAAAATAATACTGCTTAAAATAATAAGCAACCCAGTACCTGCAATAAAGCCCCATAGTACCGCACTTTTTCCCGTAGCACCTACTTGAGTAAGGAGTGCTTCGTAGAATAATACAGTTTCAAATGCTTCTCGATATACTGCAAGAAAGGATAAAGAAGCCAGTGCCCAAAGGGTTCTTTGGTTTAAAGCTCCTTGCACTTGTTTAGAAATAAAACGCTGCCAACCATCTGCATAAGTTTTACTATGAAGCCAAAATCCTACATAAAGTAGAATAATCATAGCAATGAGTGCTGCGATCCCTTCAGTAACTTCACGGCTTGCTCCACTAATTTTGATAAAATGGGTAGCTGCCAACCATGTAAGTCCACCAAAGATTAAGGCAATGATCCAGCCAGCATGAACATAAACCAATCCATCTCGCCTTTGGGTACGGATAAGCACAGAGAGTAGAGCACCAATGACTAATACCGCTTCTAATCCTTCTCGAACAATGATAGTTAAAGCGCTTAAAACAACAGCGGTAGTAGAGAACTCTGTCTCTTGTAGGCGCTGCTGGGTTTTCTCTAGTAGATGATATAAAGACTCATATTGTTGCTCTAACGTATCTAAAGATACTTTCTTATGAATCATCTGGCGATAGGCCATCATTTCTTGTTCAACTTGGATTCTAAGCTGGGAGTTGATGGCATCTAAATTATTTTCGATTAACTCAAACCCTTCTAAATAGGCTTCAATAGCCAATTGCTGTGCTTTAGGGTAGTTATTTTGTTGGTAAGCCTCAAGGCTTTGTTTCAGGCGTTGTTGGCTAAATTCTAATGGAGATTGACCACGATTAATTTGGCTAGGATCACTGCGTAAATAAGCTAAAACACTCTGAGCTTGTTCCCCATACTGAGTTTTTATTTCCTTTGGGGTCTGGCTAGTTAAGATTTGTAGATTAGTAAAAATCTCTTTACTTATTCCTTGTTGCCAAAGAGTTTTTCCATTAACTCTTTCTTTCTCAGTAGCTGAAAATGTGCTGACAAAAAATGCGATAGCCCAGCGTTGATCCTCGCTTAAATTCTCTTGAAAACTAGGCATAGCCGTTCCTGATACTCCTAAAGTTAGGGTATTAAATAGGCTATAGATACTACGTTGATCTTGGCGAATCTTGTCTCTGAAATCGGTAGGTTGCGGATCTAAGTTTTCAGCATTAGGACCTTTTCCATTCCCACTTACCCCATGGCAACTGGTACAGTGTTCCTGATATAGAGTTTTTCCTATCGCAATATCAGGTATATTTTTAGGAGCAATCTCAAGATGATAGGCTTGAATAAGATCATCATGGATTTTATTAGCTATTGTGGTGATAGCTTCTCCAGATTCTTTATTGTTTATTTGAATCACTAGCTTTTGTGCTTGTTGTAGAAGAATATCTTTTTCAGGATTATCAGGGAGGGTTTTTAAAGTTTTTACAACGGTTTGGGAAAATTCCTGTTGCTCTTGATACTCCTGATCATCTAGTACTTGTTCATTTTGAACAAAGGTAGGGTAATCTACACTAATGTAATCCAACATATGCAGAGCATTTTGAGCGGGTTGGTTTAACGCTCCATAGCTAATAATGCTATAGCTAAGTAACCCTAGCCAAAAAATTGGGTATGTGAAAAACCTACACTGCATAGTAACTCCTCATTTCTGAATAAAGATTGATCCATCCTTTTTTTAGGATTTTAATCTTAAATATTAAGTTAACTTAATTAGATTAATTAAATATGAATAATAATTACCATTATTTTTAATTTATCGTGGAGGAAAAATACAAAATACTATAAGTAGATATAATGGTAAGTATCTTAAATTATAAATAGATAAGCTAGTAGGTGATACTGCTATGGATAATATGAATGTGGCTATAAGTAATAACACGCCAAACCCTGAGGAACGATTATGGGCAACTTTGGCTCATTTATCTTCATTTCTTGGTGGATTGCTTACGAGTCCTACCGCAGGATGGGGTTGTTTTGTAGGTCCTTTGATCGTGTGGCTGATTAAGCGTAACACGATGCCCTTTGTAGATGATCAGGGAAAAGAATCTTTTAACTTTAATATTACTTTAGGTATTTTTTCTTTAGCCTTATTTTTACTCGTTACCATCACTTTTGGTTTGGGTTTGATTATTGCGATACCTTTATGGGTAATGCTGGCAATTTATTGGTTAGTCTTTACTATTATTGCCTCTTTTAAAGCCAATCAAGGAGAGCAATATCGTTATCCTCTAACTTTAAGAATTTTTCACTGAGTTTTTTATCTCTTGCCCTTTCCAAATAGAAAAAATTGCAGGAAATACAATTAATACTGTTACAAAAGAAACAATAACACCACCTATCATGGGAGCGGCAATTCGTTGCATCACTTCAGATCCTGTACCTTGGGTATACATGATAGGAATAAGCCCTATAAAAAGGGCAAAACCAGTCATAAGTTTAGGTCTAAGCCGCTTTGCTGCTCCATCTACAATTGAATCAATAAGGTCAGTCCAGTTATTTAACTTTCCCTTATCCCAATAATTTTGATAAGAAATATTAAGATAGAGCATCATTAATATTCCTAACTCAATTGCTAGACCTGCTGAAGCAATCATGCCTATGGCAACTGCTACACTTAATTTATAGTGAAGCCAAACAACAATACCCACACTGCCTAGTAAAGAAAAAGGTAAAATCCCCATAATAATAAACGTCTCTGTCAAAGATTTCCTATGGAGATAGAGCATAAAGAAAATAATCGTAAGGGTAAGAGGCACAAGTAAAGAAAGGCTTTTCTTGGCATGGGTATAGTGCTCAAATTGACCTGCCCATACCAAATGATAGCCGGTAGGGATAGATACTCTATTGCCAATAATTTCTTTAGCTTTTTCTACATAATCTACAATACCAATATCATCTGCTACATTTATAGTAATCGTGCTGATTAGCTGAGCGTTTTCACTATAAATAGTTGCTGGTCCAGTGCGAAATTGAATATCTGCCACTTGGGAAATAGGAATTTTGGCCCCATTTGGGGTATCAATCAGGGTTCGTTGAAGAGTTTGGAGATGATCTCGATAGGATCGTTCATAGCGTACTAAAATATTGTATCGCTCACGACCTTCTACCGTTTGGGAGACTACTTTACCGCCAATACCCGTAGCAATCACACTTTCCACATCAGCTACATTGAGTCCAAAGCGGGCTGCCTTAACCCGATCAATATCAAAGTCTATAAAATACCCCTCAGTGGCACGCTCTGCAAAAGCATTACGAGTGTAAGGCTGAATACGAGAATCGGTTTTTAAAACTTGCTCAATTTCAGTAGTAATTTGCTGAATTATGTTTAAATCAGAGCCAAAAACTTTAATGCCAAGCGGAGAGCGAATTCCCGTAGTGAGCATTTCAATTCTCGTTTGAATAGGCATCCACCAAATATTAGCCATCCCAGGAAATGCCATTGCTTGATCCATTTTTTGAATTAGCTTATCCCAAGTCATTCCTTGTGACCACTGATCTTGAGGTTTCAATTGAATATTAATTTCAAACATAGAAAGGGGGGCAGAGTCTGTAGGACTAGTAGATCGTCCTGTCTTTCCGAACACCTGCGCTATTTCTGGAAATTGACTCAGCACTCGATCCATAGTTTGTAGAGTTTGGGTAGCTACCTGCATAGACATCCCCGGTACTGAGGTGGGCATATATAAAATAGCTCCTTCATTTAAAGGAGGCATAAACTCTGTATCTAGGGATTGAGATAAAGGCACAATAGCAATTAAGCTAATCCCAGTTATGCTTATAACTATCCATCTTAATTTCACTATCTCTCGAATGAGAAAGGCATAGCCTGTGATTAACCATTGATTTAACCAATCCTGCTTATTAGGAATATACCCTTTTATTACTAATACCGCTAAAGCAGGAATTAGAGTAATGGATAACAGTGCAGCAAAAAACATGGCATAGCTTTTGGTAAAAGCTAAAGGCTTAAAAAGCCGTCCTTCCATCCCTTGAAGTGCAAAAATAGGAGTAAAGGAAACAGTAATAATAAGTAAGGCAAAAAAAATACTTGGACCTACTTCCTGCAAAGCATTAATAATCACTTGGGTACGTGTTGGATTTTTTTTAGCACTATTTTGCCATTGACCTAAATGACGATGCACATTTTCAATCATGGCAATCGCACCATCTACCATAGCCCCAATAGCCACCGCAATCCCTCCTAAAGACATAATATTGGCAGTAAGATTTTGATAATACATAGGAATAAACCCTAACAATACAGCAATAGGTAGGGTAATGATCACTACTAATGCAGAAGGCACATGGAGTAAAAAAACAATAATTACTAGCGAGACAATAGCTATCTCTTTAATCAAGGTATGATTTAAGGTATTTACTGCTCGATTAATCAGCTCAGATCGATCATAGATAGAGATAATTTCAATTTCTTTAGGTAAGTTTTTTTTAATTTCCTCTATTTTTTGCTTTACCCCCTTAATCACATTAAGAGCGTTTTCTCCATAACGCATAATGACAATGCCACCTACGGTAACTCCTTCTCCGTTTAAATCTGCTTGCCCTATCTGATAGGCTGGTCCTAAATGCACCCTAGCTACTTGATTTAAGGTAGTAGGAATATTTTCTTTATCTATTGCTAAAACCGTTTTTTTTAAATCCTCAATAGAGTGAATATATCCTCGACTACGGATGAGTTGTCGAGTGCCACTTATTTCAAGTACTCGTCCACCTACTTCCTGATTTGAATCTCGTACTGCATTGATTACTCTATTTAAAGGGATACTGAAGGCAGCTAATTTATTAGGGTCAATATCCACTTGATATTCTTTTTCATAACCTCCAATGGAAGCTATTTCTGCTACACCATTTACTGAAGCAAGAGCATAACGAAGGTTAAAATCTTGAAGGCTACGTAGCTCCGAAAGATCGTGAGTGCCACTAGTATCTCTTAATGCGTATTGATATACCCAACCAATCCCTGTCGCATCTGGTCCCAAAGTAGGCTGTACATTTTTAGGGAGCTTTGCTTGAGTGGTATTTAGGTATTCTAATACTCGAGATCTTGCCCAATATATATCTGTATTTTCTTCAAAAATAACGTAGATAAAAGAATACCCTTCCATGCTCTGCCCCCGTACATAGCTGACTTTAGGAGCGGAAAGAAATAGAGTAGTAAGAGGGTAGGTAATTTGATCTTCAACTAAATCTGGGCTTTGTCCCTCCCATTGAGTGTAAACAATGACTTGAGTTTCAGAAAGATCAGGAAGTGCATCTAAAGGAGCATGGATAAGAGAGTGATAGCCTAAAAAAGTCACTAAAGTTGTTACTATTAGGGTAGAGAGCCAATTTTCTCCACACCAAGCAATGATTCTTTGGATCATTATGTTCTGAAGGATTTTACCACTGCTCAAGACCTGCTTTTAATTGAGTTTCTGAGGAAATAAGAAAATTTCCAGAGCTGATAATTGAGTCTCCATCTTTTAACCCTGTGAGTATTTCAATATAATCTTTATTAGATTGACCTGTTTTTACTTCGACGGGAGCTAATTGCCCATCGTCTAGATCTCTAAATACAATCTGATGATTGCCAGAGAAAAGTATTGCACTCTCAGGAACAGTTAAACGATTTCCTAAATTAGCAAGAATATTAACCTGAGCATACATACCCGGTTTTAAAATTCCTTCAGGATTATCTAATACTAAGCGTACTTTTCCCGTACGGGCGTTTTCTTGAAGATAAGGATAAATATAATCAATGTATCCTTGAAACTCTCGATTAGGTAAGTAGGGAAAGGTGATTAACGCAGGAGTATTTTTTTGAATTAAAGGAATTTCATCTTCGTAGATTTCAGCTTCTATCCAAACTTTAGAAAGATCAGCAATCCGCATTAATAACTTACCAGCTTGCTGCGATGTCCCCTCAACAATATTTTTTTCTATAATTACACCAGAATGGGAGGCATGGATAGAGACGTAATCATTAGGTATACCTCGTTGTGCCAAGGCTTTTATTTCCTCAGATTCTATATTCCATAATGAAAGCCGTTTGTGTGCTGCATTTAATAGTGTTTTAGTAGATAACTCATTGTGATGAGGTATTTGGCGTTTCAGATCTAAATATTCTTGCTGGGCAGTGAGTAATTCAGGGCTATAAATAGTAAATAAGGGTGTATTTTTTTCAACTGGAATACCTATATAATTTGCATATACTTTTCCAATCCAAGCATCAACTTTTAAGGTAATATCAGTGAGGGTAGTTTCATCATAAGTTACTTGGCCTAAAGCTCGGATAGTACGAATTAAAGGGCGATATTCAGCTTTAGTTGTTTTTACCCCAATGAGTTGACGGCGATGAGGGTCTATAATAATCGCACTAGATTTTTGTTGCTCCATTTTCATCCCCTCCATGCCTTCCATGCCTTCCATGCCTTCCATTTTATGCTTTTTTTCAGTAAGGGATGCACCTGAAATTAAAGTAAGACCCGATCGACCCGTTGTCATATCAAAACGTAATTTAGTGTGCTCTCTCTGGGTACTAATTTCTAAGCTAAGAGGCCAATTCCCCTCCATAGGGATTTTAAATATACCCTTATATAGCCCTGAATTGATCTCGTGAATAGATATGGGTATTTGCATACTTGCCATAGATCCCATTGCCGGCATTTGGGCTTTTGCTTTAATCACACTGTAGCTAATAGATTTATACTTTTTATCCTGTATCGTAATGGTGAGTGTATTTTCTCCTACGATGGGAGTTTGTGGATTAAGATCGATACCAACAAGTAATGATCCAGAGTGATATTTTTGTAGAATGGAAGGTGAAGCTAGGTTTATTTGGTAATTTTTAAAAGAGAAGCCCTTCCATATTATTAGTACAGCCAAGATGGTCAATACTAACCATATAGCAATATTTCTTACCATAAAATATTGCTAGCTAGTCTTTAGCGGTTGCTACTGTGTTTGTCTCTATCAGTATAGGTAAGGGTACGCCTAACCAATACTCCAGATTCGCTAAACTACGTATATAATCTGCATCTGCTCGGGCTAATTCATCAGCAGTACGTAGTTGTTCGTTTTCCGCATCAACCACTGTTGAGAATAACCCTGCACCAGTACGATAATTGGCTTGGGCTGTTTTAAGATTACTTTCAGTAAGGGGAAGAAGCTGATTGGTATAGAGTTGAATAACTTGCTGAGCCTCTTCTGTAGCAGCTTGGCTAATTTCTAGCTGACCAAGTAAGCGTTCTTTCTCATCAGTAAGTTGCCACCTTGCTCGATTAAGATCAGCTTGAGCTGCATCTAAAGCAGCACCTCTTTTATTACCATAATTAATAGGAAGATTAACTCCTAAACCGACACTCCATCGTTGGCTAGGTTCTGCCCAAAAATTATTATAGCCGGCTATCGCCTGAAAATCTGGATAAAAATCTTTTTCAGCTAATCCTTTTTGTGCCTCTATTCTGGTAATCTGTGCATAAATTCGTAAAATTTCAGGATGCTGTTCACGGAAAGACGATTGTTGAAGTTGATTTAGTATGGTTAATTCACTTAAACCATGAAGATCAGTGGGTGATGGGATAGAGGTTTCTACTGGACGGTTTAATAACACATTAATCCGAGCTTGAGTTTCCCGTAATTTGCGTTGTAGGGTAGCTGCTTTTACTTTAAGTCGAGCTTGAGCCATCTGTGCTTGTAAAAAATCTTTTTGTTCTGATTTCCCTGCTCTATATTGATATTCATTGACCTGCTGTAGAGTTTTAAACAATTTTTGATGTTTTTTATTAATACCAAGTGCTTTGTGTACATAGAACCATTCAGCATATAGAGTTTTAGCTGCGGTTGCCATTTGTAAGCGTAGGACATTTTCATCTGTAATAGCTTCCTGAGCTTGTTCCTCTGCAACCTGTTTGCGAAGTGCTAATTTACCTGGCCAAGGAAGGGATTGGCTAAACTCAATTTTCTGGCTAAATCTTTGATGATTACCTAGGGTGGCAGGTGCTGTATAGTAACTTAATGTTGGGTCGTCTAAATTGCCAGAAGGAATAATACGATAATTTGCTGCGGTCACTGCTGCTTGTTGTGCCTTGATTCCTGGATTATGAGAAAGCACTAACTCTACAAGCTGGGTAATGGTGATACTCTCTGATAACCCTTCCTGTAAAGCGTATAGGGGATGAGCAATTAGTTGAGCAAATATTCCTATTGCTAATATTAAAAAAATAGGGCTTTTGGGGACCATAAAATCCAATAGAAATTTTGTAATTATCTGAATAAAGATAGAACAATAGGACCAAAATAGCAAAATAGATGAATGGATTTCTAGCTATTGCAGAAAATAATTATCTTCTATACTGATAATAAAGATTCTCATTATTAATCTTAATTATAGAAATAGAGGAGATTTATTAAGCAATGGAAAAAGTAACTTATCAAACGACTTATGACTTACCTCAAAACGATGAGATCATACTTTCCCATCAAGCTTCTAAACAACTCCAATCAAGAGTAACCAGCAACCAGAGAGTTACAAAAACCCTTTTAAAGGCTCATGGTTACTTAGGTATTCTATGTAGTTTATTTCTTTTCATTATTGTAGGAACGGGTATTTTATTAGGTTTTTACCAACAATTACGCTATGCTTCTGCTCCCTATAAATTAGATAGTCCTGCGACTCACTCCTTATCTCCAAAAACATTAGTGGAGAAAATTCACGAGCATTACCCTCGGTATCAATTTACCGAACTTAGTCTTTCTTCAAATTTGTGGCATGCAGTAGTTGCAAAAGCTAAAAATGCGGATGGAGAAAACCAAGTAGTTTTTATTAACCCAGCGACAGGCTTTATTTTTGCATCCCAGCCAGCAAATCATCAAGACTGGCTTAGTTTTATTCATTCTTTACATCATGGAAAACCATTTGGGCTAATAGGGAAAATAATTGTAAGTGCTAGCGGATTTTTTCTATTATTTTTATGGTTAATGGGTTTTGTGCTTTGGTGGCGTAACCCTACCCGTGGGTATCATTGGCGTAGGAAGTCTTGGAAAATAAAATTACGGAGCCTACATCGAGGAGTAGGTCTAACCTTAGGTGGAGTAATTGGAATTATGGCTATTTTAGGTGCGTTACTCAATTTTGAAAAACCCTTGAGCCAGCGATTAGATCCTCTACCCTCAATTGGTACAGTAGCGATAAATCAACCTCTTAAAATAGTACAAGCTATTGAAAAAGGGCAAGAGATTTACTCTAAAGATGTACGCCTAGATCGAATTTATTTCCCTAAAGGTAAGCACACTTGGGTAGAGCTACGCTTCCAAGACCATGGGAAAGTTTATTTACATGGAGACAAGCCTATTAAGGTTATTTTACCCACTTCCCGCTGGATCTATTCACTATACTCGTTTCATACTTGGGAATTTTTAAAAATAGGTAGATCTTGGGTCATTTCAATTCTAGGTCTAATTACCCTAGGGCTTATCTCAAGCGGAATAATTACTTATTGGCGTAAAAGTACTTAAGTACCATTCTAATGCTTGCCGTATATGATCTATGCCGACCGGGGTTATTATCCTCAAGCTCATTTAAACTTGATTCTAGCGAATGTCTTAGCATACAAGGTGCATCAGGGTCGGGAAAAAGTGTACTCTTAAGAGCTATTGCTGATCTTGATCCAAATGAAGGTAGGGTAATGCTAGATAACCAGTGGAGAGAGACTATTCCAGCGTACCAATGGCGAAAACAAGTTATTTATTTATCACCTGAGTTAGGTTGGTGGAATGTCTGTGTTGTTGAGCATTTTTCATCTTGGGAGGCAGCACTTCCTTGGGTAAGGATATTAAATTTACCGGAGACTATTTACGCACGTACAATACAATCCCTATCTACGGGTGAACGTCAGCGGCTGGCTTTAATTCGAGCACTAGTTTTAAATCCACGGGTGCTCCTATTAGATGAACCTACTTCAGGGCTTGATCCAGAGAGTGTCTATGCCGTAGAACATACGCTCATGTCCTGTCTTGATACAGGTATGAGCATTCTTTGGGTGACTCATAACCCTGCTCAAGCTTGCCGAATTTCAAAACGATGTTTATGGCTAGAAAAAGGTAGTACTCGAGAGGAAAATATTTGAACTCTATTACCCCTAGCTACTTTGATTTAGCAATTGCTTCAATACTCATATTGCTAAATGGGGGTTTATCTTTTTTTTTAGGATTAAAACTTGAAAGATCTCTAATTATTGCTAGCTTTCGCATGGTGCTACAGCTAGCAATAATTAGCCTTGTGCTAAAAAAGCTATTTACTTTAAATTCTCCAGTATGGATAAGTTTTATTATCATCATTATGATGGCTTTTGCTGGCTGGGAAATATTAGTACGGCAAACCCATCGTTTGGTAGGATGGAGACTTTATGGTTTAGGAGCAGGGAGTATATTATTAGCCACTAGCCTAATAACACTCACTTTCTTAGCTACAAACATACATCCAGATCCTTGGTATGATCCACGCTACCTATTACCACTGCTAGGCATGGTCTTAGGTAATACAATGACTGGAATTAGTCTTGGGCTACATAATCTTTTTTCTGGATTAATCAAAGATAAAATCTCTATTGAGAATCAACTGGCCTTAGGAGCAACTTATTGGATAGCTGTACTTCCTATTATCCGTAATGCACTGCAAAGTGCGTTGATGCCTACTATTAATGCTATGGCAGCTACTGGCTTAGTGTGGTTTCCTGGGATGATGACGGGTCAAATATTAGCGGGGGTTTACCCAACTGAAGCGGTAAAATATCAAATATTAATTATGTTTTTCATCACGGGTAGTACAGGCTTTGGATCAATGAGTGCGGTGATTGGGGGAGCTTATTGGCTCACAGATTCGAGAGATCGCTTGCGTCTAGATCGATTTAGTTAATTATCTATTGGGTGAGCCATTAGTAGTTGACTTTTTATATTAAATGATTATCATTATCATTTAAAGGAAATAAAATTACCACTAAGAGGTTATCTTAAAATGCTTACTCTGACCGCCCCTTCTTACTCTTCAAGACAAAAAGAAGATACATTTAAAAGTGCTACGCATCAAAAAAATATAAGTGAGGTAGAAGTTTTAGCTAAAAAATGTGGAGGTACAGTAACCCGACTAAGTGGACTAAAAGATTTAATTCAAGAGTTACCCAAGCTGGGAAAAATAAGAGTAGTTATGAGTAATCCATATGCTATTCAGGGACAGATTGATCAATACGAACAAGCTACACTACTAGGCAATCAAGGAAACGTTCAAGGGAACAGTACCTGTTTATGCCTACTATTAAATCATTGGCGTCATGGATTTGCTGTTCAAGATTGGGATAGTTACGGAAAATTTTCTCAGAGCTTACAATTTTTTGATCGGGATGGGGTAGAAGTCTATAAAACATACCTTACTTCCAAGAGTAATCAATATACTTATAAAAACTTAATATCTCATTATCATAGCTCCGATCAAACTCCTCGCCAATCTATTTCCCCTTTACCTAGTAAAGTTTATGCTGATTGTAATCAAGTAAACTTAGACCAACTACATCAATGTTGGCAAACAATGCAGGATCTTCAAGATTTACCCAAAATTTTCCATTACTTTGGCGTAAACCAGCTTAAAGGGCTAGAATCTGCAGGTACAGATTATGCAATACCTATTTCTATAGTCCATTTACAATTTATGCTAGGGTTACTGCAAGAATCAAAACTCCCTGTTGTATTTCATACTTATAATCAAGGAGGAATACAAGCCTACCAAGGCAAGGTTCAATATTATTCAGCAACTAGAAACGGTATTATTATTTTGGATACTTGTTTTTCTCTCCGTATTCGATCTTTAAAAGAAATAAGTATATGGATTATTCGTAAATTTAAGGGAAACAACGAAAGGGCAGTCATTAGCTTATATGATCGTTTTGGCACGCTCATTTTTCAGATCTCTAGCCGGCTTGGATATGGACGTACTACAAAAAAGATTTGGCAACGGTTATTAACTAGCTTAGAGAAAATTTAGGAACTTTAATGGAAAAATCTGATTTGATACCTAAAACTAAAGGATCTGTATTAAAGTGGCAGGCTCATATCTATGATTTTGAATGTACTTTAGTAGGACTAAGTAGCAGTTTTCGTCAAGTTACCTTAAATTATGTTCAGCTTAACGCTGGAATGAAGGTGTTAGATATAGGCTGTGGTACAGGGGTACTTACTCGACTAGCTGCTGAGAAAATAGGGGATACGGGTGAAATTATTGGCATTGATCCATCGCCACAAATGATTTCTTTAGCTCAAAAAAAATCCCTGCAACTTCAAAGTACTGCTAAATTTAAATTAGAGGTTATTGAAAATCTTCCTTTTCCAGATCGCTCTTTTGATCTAGTACTTTCTAGCTTGATGTTCCACCACTTACCTACTGATCTAAAATTAAAAGGGTTACAGGAAATATATCGAGTGCTTAGACCAGATGGACGATTTTTAGGGGCAGATATTGGAAAGCCTAAATACTCCTTGTGGTGGTTGGTACTGTGGCCTTATCTTATAATTCCTAATATTGCAACGAATATTAAAGGAGAAATCCCTAATTATCTAAATCAGGCTGGATTTGAAAAAACGGAAACTTTGGGGTATTGGTTTTCCTTAATTAATTTTTGGTCTGCAAAAAAACCGGCTTTTGCTCCTAAAAATTAATCTTTCTCTTTTATAATTTTTACTTTTGTTACATTCCAAAACCAAGAAAATAGATTAGATCGCCAGCCATAGTAACGTATTTTTACTGGAGTTTTTTCCTGAGCTGCATAAGCAGCTAGTCCTTGAATATCTGCACTATTAAATTTTAAATGAGATAAAGAATCTTCATTCCGAAAAACCATCTGTTTATTATTAGCTTGTTTAATCGCAGTAATTCGATATTGATCTTTGTTATTTGTACGTTTTACTTCAGTATTAACCACGGTAAATATAGCATTTCTCGGCCATTGATAGCTTAAAAATAAGATAGCTATAATAGCGATAAGGGAAAATAAGACTGTCTTTAATGTATTCACTGAAGCACTCTTAAAAGTAAATATGTATTAATAACTATAAATTATAAGTAATAACTATTATCTTTAAAGTATATTACAATTTTCTACAGTTTGTGATGCTCTTGATGAATAATTTGGGTCAATTTTTCATCTAACCCCGGTAAATTGTAAAGTGGAAGAGCAAATATATCCTGCAATACTTCCTTAATTTCTGTGGATGAAACAAAGTATTTTCTTTCTGGATCTTTATTGAAGTTATAAGTAGTCAGTCTGTTATCTTTTAGTGCATAGTGACCATTATTACATCGTTTTACCACAATAAGATGATTGATAAATAGGGATTTTGGATGGGTAGCTGTGAACCAATTTGTCATCTCAAAATCAGGAAAATATTGGGGTGTTAAATTAAATGTGTATAAAACACGCCACTGGTTTTCTACTAACGCAAGCAGTGTGAATTCATCTTTATCTTGGATAAATTTATAATCTTCGTGGGTAGTCTTCTGAACACTATTTGATTTCAGTAATAAAGGTTGCGTTGGGACTAGCCCACCAAATCCCACATCTACATGAAACAGGGTATTATCGATATCTACTATCAAAATCATATGGGTTCTAGGATTTTGAGGTGATTCCTCTATTGCATTATTTCTCCAAACTCTTCCTATCGCCCCTTTTACTCTAAAGCCTATAGCTTCTAATATTTGTTTAAAAAATAGGCTATGCTCGAAACAGTAACCCCCTCGATGATCTTGTAAAAATTTTCTTTGAAGCGAATAAGTATCTAATTTTACTGGGATTCCTAAAAAAGGATTTAGGTTTTCAAAAGAAATATGATGGGTATGCTGTTTTTGCAGCAGAATTAAAGTAGCTAAATCTGGTGTAGGATTTGAGTATTGCCAGCTTATTCTCTTTAGGTAATTATTTAGGGTTTCTAAATTCATTTAGATCAATAGTTTTTAAATACACAGCTAGATATTAATCTTCTTGAGAAGAAACTGGTAGGATTTAAGATCCAGAATACTAATACAGCAAAAGATAATTTCTCAAACCGTAATTATTATTATGGAAAAAAATAGTTTGTATAGAAATTTTAACAGTTAAGTATTTTAGGTAGCTATAAATCTCTGTACAAATTGCCTAAAAGTGTTTAAATCTTTCTTAAAGATTTAAGTTTATTTTTTACTTTCTTGCATAAGGTGTAATATTTAGTTATGTTTTCTAAATAATGCTTTTTAAAAAAAGAGGGAAATAAATGCGCTATAGAGAAACTTCTCCAGAAGATGTAGTAGGTATTCAAGATACTGGAGCCGATGAAGGTATCATGATGGTCACCGCCATTTACTCTTTAATAGTGGGTGTTGGTATTTGTATTTTAGGAATTAAAAAGCGGGTCTTCTGGGCAGTTATTTCAGGGGCAAGTATGGCACTTGCAAGTATAGCTTATCTTATAGCATCAGCTTTAGGTTATGCTAATATCTGGCATTAAACATAGATTTCAAGCGTAACTTTGTATATCCCATGTGAACACATGGGATTTATACGCATTTATGTTTGGTGGTCCTAAAACTCCTGACCTAATCTTCTTCTCTAAGGAATTCTTCGTCATCTATATTTAAAAAATTATCTATTTCATTTAAATCTTCATCTTCAGAGTTATTTTTTCCTTTATCTATCGATTGGATATTTTTAATGATTTTAGGCAGGCTAAAGCTTTCTTTAGCAGCCAAATAGCTTTTCTTTAGCTCTTTAGTAAGATCTGCCTCATTTTCATCTAACTCTTCCATTTTTTCTTCAACAATAGTTCGGCGATATTCTAAAATTGCTCCTTTTTTAAAATTAAATAAATAAATCGTTTCATCACTGCCTGTATGTAGCTCATAATCTAAAACAATAGGTGTACTTTTCTCTCCAGAATTAAGATATCCATACCAGAGTGCTTTATCATCTATACTCATTTTTATACCCTTTATATAATTGATTTTTAAATTCTAGGTTATTTAATTGAAGAGTTAAAAAAAATCAAGGATGATAAATGTACTTAATTTGGTTTAATTAATCTATACATAAAGTGCAAAAAATTTACTTTTTTATACTAAAAAAATTCATGCAGGAGATTTCACGCTTAATGTATCAAGCAATAAAATTTTCCACCCACCAGAAGATAATATTTTTAATATTATTTCTAAGCCTATTCTCATTTGCTCAAGCTGATGAACAAGAACCTACTTATGAGTTTAAAGATCTTAGCCCTATTGAGAAAAAAGAAGATCCGCAAATTTCAGCCCATCTTGATTTGGGTAGAAAAGCCTATAAGAGCCAAGATTACAATACAGCTCTTAAAGAACTCAAACCTCTTGCGGAAAAGGGTAATAAAAATGCTCAATATTATATGGGGTTAATGTATGCTAATGGACATGGATTACCCTTAGATACTAAAAAAGCTGAACAATGGTTTGATAAATTTGTTCAACAAATCGGAATGGATGGTAAATTCAATTTAGGAGTCATGTACTACCAAGGAAGTGGGGTGCCGCAAAATTATGAGATAGCAATCAATTGGTTTAAAAAAGCAGCTAAAGATGGAGATTATGAGGCTCAATTCAATCTTGGTTATTTCTATGAAAATGGCTATGGTGCTGAAGAAGATCTGAAAGAAGCTATTAAGTGGTATCAAGAAGCAGCCAATCATGGTTTAGCACAGGCTCAAATTAAACTAGGAGAATTCTATAGCGATGGCTATGGAGTTGCCCAAAATAATGTACAGGCTTATTTTTGGCTTAGCCTTGCAGCAGAGCAAGGAAATAAAGAAGCAACTGAATTTAGAGATTCCATTGCTAAAGAAATGACAAAAAAACAAATCGATGAAGCAATTGCTTTAACAAAACAATGGAGTCCTACAAGCTTGCCTATGAAATAGCAGTATTTCGACAACGTAACCCTAAAGGATCATGAGGATTTACTCCCTCTTTGAAAGGAATGCAGCGATCGTGATGAGTAACCTGATAGACATTACCAATCCAATTATTTAATACAGTTTCTGCTGTGTCATGCCATGTATTATCTAAAGAGTTTACAACTAATGATTCGGGAAAATCAGGGATAGATGAACCATTATCTCTAGCTATGATAATTTGATCTTTATATTCTTCTAAAATTGCTTGGCTTTTTAAGCAAAAATAATTTTTAGGGAAAGGAGGGTAATCTTCTCGTTGTCTATGGACAAAGCGTAATACTTCACGTTTATATTCTTTTAGCAGACTAATGCTGTCGTATTCTGGATGGCCTTGAAAAAATACAATGCGAAATAGATCTTCGCTAACTGCCAGATGGACTCCTCCCTTTTCGCTTTCTGCTAGGATATGAATACCTGCCTTTTTAAATTGATCCATACTAATATCATTGAATCGGGAGTGGGGCACATCAAAGCGAGTATTTGCCCCCCGAACTAAAGGGTGGTTTCGATCCACAACCTGATGAGAGAAAACACCCCAACGTTTAACCGGCAGTCTTTGACGTGGTTGATGATAACGAAACTCTAGCACTGCATGGGTTGCAAGACAGGAACATAAGGTAGAGGTGACATTATCATAAGCCCAATTAATAATCTTAATTAAAGGCTCCCAAAATGGTTCAAGAGAAAGTTGGGGTTGGGTAACATTAGCACCTGTAATGATTAACGCATCTAATCCTTCTTCTTGAAGTTGCTCAAAGGGTTGGTAGTACTTTTTAATATATTCGGTTGCCTCTTGGCTACGGTTAATTTCTGGTAGAGTAAAAGGATGTAGATAAAATTGGGCAATTTGATTACTCTCTCCAATAAGGCGAAAAAATTGTCGCTCAGTTGCTGCAAGAGCTGCATCTGGCATCATATTTAACAATCCAATGTGCATACCACGAATATCTTGGCGGATAGCTACTTCCTTGGGAATAATCGTTTCCCCCTCTTGTCTCAATCGCTCAAAAGTGGGTAAATCAGAGTTAGCAACTAAAGGCATAGGTCGTTTATTATTAAGCTTGTCTTGCGATTGCGGTTTCTAGTAACTGTAAAAAACTTCTTTCATCATTGACTTCTGCGAGCTCATTTGTAGTAATAGTATAGCCAATACTATCTGCAACGGCTTGATAACGTGGGAGTCTGGCATAAAATAAGCGAGGAAAGACCCAACGAGCAAATTCATCAGGATCTATTAAAGCCACATATGGGAGCTCTTTTTCTTGACTATATTGAGCAAGCTGCTCATCTAGAAAATCGTCTCTAAAATAGAGAGGTTTAGGATATTCTTCAGCACGTTTAATGAGGGCTTGCTCATTTTTTTCAGTAGTTTTAATATACAAAATTAAAGTATGCTGTGCTAGAGTAGTCAAAACGCTAGCATCATTTAGTTCTGAAATACTTCCCCCCGCATCATTTATAAAATGCTGGTAACCATAAATACTGCGAGATTTATGGATAAACTCAGGCACATCTTTCATCGCAGCAATTTCTGCTTGCCGGTGTAATTCTTGCCGGCGTTTAAATTCTTTTAATCCTAATCCCCCTAGCTCTGGATTACCTAATTTTCCTAAAAAACTAGATACGGGACTTAAGTTATCTACGGTAATGTTATTACGAATATGAATGGAGTCTGACCGAAGTAAATCCCTTAAAAAAGGGATATGTATCATTTGTTGCTTGATATTATCAAGAATAGACTCATCTAAATAGCGGGCACCAATCCGGTAATCCCCAGAATAATGAAACCAATTATGCTTATAGAGCATAGAGGCAAGATAAGTTTTCCCTACCCCGGACATACCGAGCAGAGTAATTGCCTTATTTTTCCAATCTTTAAACCTTTTAACCGTAAATTTCATATTATATTACTTGATCTATCAATTGTTATGTTATTGAAGATTATATGAGTTCCCAATGTGGTAATAGATACTCAACTTATTATTGAGTTGTAGGATAGAAAAATAGGGCTTAAATTCAGAAATACAGTACTTATAATTTAATGAAAAAAGAACCTATTGAATAGTTATTATTGGACTTCTATAGCTAATTTATTATAAATTTCTTATCTTAACCAAAAATCTATCATGAGAAATCAATCTTTACCAGTACTTAACTTATCATTGTTGCAGTAGAATTTTACGTATAAAGTAGTTTCCCTAAAAATGATAGAAGTTAATAACTAGTAGTATTAAAGGATTTCTCAACTATATATTCTGCTAAGGAAATTCTTGAAAAAAAATGGATATTCATAGAATAATGAAATAGACTCTATCTCTATAGAGTATAAGATTAGATCATAGATAAAAATTCTTTATAATACATAGCAAGAAGAGCCTTATTGATTTCAGTGTCACCCTGTAAAATGGGCATTACTCTTCAAACTACCAGTGACCATACTAGTTAACTCGTTGAGAATAACATCTTCTCTGTAATGAATTAGCTAATCTCGCTAAAAATACACCAGAATTTTCAAAGCCACTCCTATGAGTTTCAGAATAAAAACTTTACTATTAATCATAGTAAGCATCAGTATTATATTCAATACAACAAATGTAAACGCATCTGCAACCCTACAAGAGACTAAGCATACTGAACTACATGAAGTTATCTTTTCTCAACCTTCAGGATTTTACAAAAAAGACTTTACACTCACCCTAAGCCATCCAGATAACAATGTAATCATCTATTACACCTTAGATGGATCAGAGCCTGATCCCAATAACTTAAAGGGTAGTACCTATCGGTATAAAAATAACTACGAGCAACCACCTAATAAACCTAAAGATAACTTTCTATACCATCGTTATAAAACCTATCAATATAGCCAACCCATTCTTATCAAAGATAGAACAAATGAGCCTGATAGAATTTCTCAAATTTCTACCACAACAGATAAATGGCCTTTTTATTTTCCCCAACCTTGGGGAGTGTATGAGGTTAATAAAGTCATTAATAGAATAAATTATTTTCCTAATAGAGTAATTCGTAAATTTCACAAAATTACTACTGGTGAAATAACCCCTATAGGTACAAAAACATTTATTCCGCTGATTACTACAAAAAACTACAGTAATAAAGGTACCTCAGTTAGAGCTATTGCAGTAAGTCAAGAAGGGATAAAGAGTCCTATAGTTACTCATACCTTTTTTATCTGGGATAAAAATATTTTTCATTCACCCATTATCGCACTCACCGCACCAGAAAAAAATTTGTTTGATTACGATGAGGGAATATTTGTCGCAGGTAAAGATTATGATGAGTGGCTTATTACCGATCCAAATTGGATGATTACTGATATTAAAGCTCCAGCAAATTGGCGCCGAAAAGGTAAACGTATAAAAGCTACTCTAGAGCAGATTGATTCAAATCAATCATACCCAAACTTAAATATAGAGATAAAGATTCATGGCAACAGTTCTCGTGTAAATACAGACAAAAACTTTAGAATTTATTTAAAGAAAAATCAATCCTTAGTGGGTTTCACCCCTAATGGGGAAGATTTAAAAGGACTACGTTTTAATTTTATAATTGATGGAAGAGAGAGTACTAATAGTACTGGAATTGTTTTTATTTCCGATACTACGGCACAAAGGATAGTAGAAGGATTATCTTTTGGTACCCAAAGCTCTTATGGTTATCGAAATATCTTTTTAAATGGAGAGTACTATGGCGTTAGAAATATACGAGATGTAAAAGATACCCGCTATATTCGCTATTTCTACCATCTGCCGCATAAGAAAAAAATACAATTGCTCTTTAATAAATTTAATAATGAAATTTCTACTACTAAAAGGCTTCCTCCTATTTTAAAAGGGGACTTCCAAGAATGGAAAGACCTTAACCAAGCCTTTAATCAAAAAGAGAATCAAAATATAGATTTTGCTCAAAAATATATCGATATCAACAGCTTTATTGATTATTATGTTGCTGAAATTTTTCTAGCTAATAAAGACTGGCCAGATAATAATTATGCTTTTTGGAAATACTTAGGAAAGTATAATCAAAACAGCTCTACCTCAGATGGTAGGTATCGTTGGCTTATTTATGATTTAGATGCTACTTTCAAAGATATTAATACTAATTATCTAGAAAAGGCTATTGATATTCGCACCCAACAATACTTATTTACTTCTATATTTCGTTCTCTGCTAAATAACTTAGAATTCAAAGAACAATTTATTACTCGGTTTAGCGATTTAATGAATACTACCTTTGTCCCTGAGCGAATGGTTAAGATTATTGAAAATACGAAACAAGAAGTAGAAAAAGATGTCCCACTTCACATTAAGCGCTGGAAATCTCGTAATATAAACGACTGGAAAAGTGATGTATCAAATATGGTTAATTTTGCTCGAGAACGTCCAGCTATTCAATACCAGCAGCTACAAGATTTTTTCAAACTAAGTAGTATTTATCAGCTTAAGGTAGATGTAAATGATCCAGGGTTTGGATCGATAAAAATTAATACACTTCACTTAGGGTTAAAAGATAATGAATTAACAAAACCAGTAGCAGCTAGTCATTTACCTACTCTGATGGAAGATGTTTTGGCATTTCCTTGGCAAGGTAAATATTTTCAGGATTTACCGCTCAAACTAGAGGCTATTCCTAAACTTGGCTATCAATTTAGCTATTGGCAGGGAGAGGGGCTTAGTCAAGAGCAAATAATCAATTCTATTTTAGAGTTACTGCCACAATCTAATATAAAACTTGTCGCCGTGTTCGAGAAAGTGAATTGATTTAATTACCTTTTAAAGCTAAATTTTTAAATTTATTAGGGCTATAATATCGGACTCATAATAGAGCTCTATCTCCATTAATCGTTAGACTCTAATTCACAAAATTACCCCACTGTATTATGAACTCTAGAATACAAGCACTATTACTGATAAGTATATATAGCCTGTTTAACATAGCATCTCTAAAAGCAGACACAACTGCACAAGCCAGCCTAGAGAAAAACCCAACAACCCCTAACGAAGTTATCTTTTCTCAACCTTCAGGATTTTACAAAGAAGACTTTACCCTTACCCTAAGCCATCCAGATAACAACATCACCATTTATTACACCCTAGATGGATCAGAGCCTGATCCCAACAACTTAAAGGGTAGTACCTATCGCTATAAAAATAACTATGAGCAACCACCTAATAAACCTAAAGATAACTTTCTATACCATCGTTATAAAACCTATCAATATAGCCAACCCATTCTTATCAAAGATAGAACAAATGAGCCTGATAGAATTTCTCAAATTTCTACCACAACAGATAAATGGCCCTTTTATTTTCCTCAGCCTTGGGGGGTATATGAAGTCAATAGAATTGTTGAAAAAATAAATATAATAACCCATAAAGAAACGATTCCTTTACCCTTAATTACTTTAAAAAAGCATGGCTATAAAGGTACACCATTCAGGGCAATTGCGGTTAATGAATTTGGAATAAAAAGCCCGATTACTACCCATACTTTCTTTATTGGTAACCGAGAAGAATTTCATCTACCTATTATTGCTTTAACTGTTCCAGAGAAGGATTTATTTGATTACGACGAGGGAATATTTGTCGCAGGTAAAGATTATGATGAATGGCTAAGCTCTAATCCTGAAAGATTAAAACCCTCTAGATCTGATAGTACACCAGCTAACTGGCGTAGAGAAGGTAAATCTACCAATAGAAAGCCCGCAACTTTAGAGCCACTTAATCTAGATCAAATATCACTTTCTTTAGACACACAATTAAAACTACAGGGGAATAGTTCCCGTAGTGCATTTGATAAAAGTTTTAGAATTTATTTAAAGAAAAATCAATCCTTGGTGGGTTTCACCCCTAATGGGGAAGATTTAAAAGGACTAAATTTTAATTTTAGAGTAAGCAATAACTTTATTCTTGACGCTGCAGCACAAAGGATAGTAGAAGGATTATCTTTTGGTACCCAAAGCTCTTATGGTTATCGAAATATCTTTTTAAATGGAGAGTACTATGGCGTTAGAAATATACGAGATGTAAAAGATACTCGCTATATTCGCTATTTCTACCATCTGCCGCATAAGAAAAAAATACAATTGCTCTTTAATAAAGCCGATAATGAAACTCCAACTAATAAGGATTTACCTCCTATTTTAAAAGGGGACTTCCAAGAATGGAAAGACCTTAACCAAGCCTTTAATCAAAAAGAGAATCAAAATATAGATTTTGCTCAAAAATATATCGATATCAACAGCTTTATTGATTATTATGTTGCTGAAATTTTTCTAGCTAATAAAGACTGGCCAGATAATAATTATGCTTTTTGGAAATACTTAGGAAAGTATAATCAAAACAGCTCTACCTCAGATGGTAGGTATCGTTGGCTTATTTATGATTTAGATGCTACTCAAAGACTTTCAAAGATATTAATACTAATTATCTAGAAAAGGCTATTGATATTCGCACCCAACAATACTTATTTACTTCTATATTTCGTTCTCTGCTAAATAACTTAGAATTCAAAGAACAATTTATTACTCGGTTTAGCGATTTAATGAATACTACCTTTGTCCCTGAGCGAATGGTTAAGATTATTGAAAATACGAAACAAGAAGTAGAAAAAGATGTCCCACTTCACATTAAGCGCTGGAAATCTCGTAATATAAACGACTGGAAAAGTGATGTATCAAATATGGTTAATTTTGCTCGAGAACGTCCAGCTATTCAATACCAGCAGCTACAAGATTTTTTCAAACTAAGTAGTATTTATCAGCTTAAGGTAGATGTAAATGATCCAGGGTTTGGATCGATAAAAATTAATACACTTCACTTAGGGTTAAAAGATAATGAATTAACAAAACCAGTAGCAGCTAGTCATTTACCTACTCTGATGGAAGATGTTTTGGCATTTCCTTGGCAAGGTAAATATTTTCAGGATTTACCGCTCAAACTAGAGGCTATTCCTAAACTTGGCTATCAATTTAGCTATTGGCAGGGAGAGGGGCTTAGTCAAGAGCAAATAATCAATTCTATTTTAGAGTTACTGCCACAATCTAATATAAAACTTGTCGCCGTGTTCGAGAAAGTGAATTGATTATATTCTATTTATATTTAAACAAATAATAGTAGAGAGCAAAACCAGTAATTTTTTATATATAAGCACTTTGAGTCCCTCTATTTATTATAATATTAGGAATTAGTAGAGTAGAATAGATTCTCTCCCTCTTACTTAATTTTATATAAATTTAATGAAAAAAATATTATGTTAGAAGCTGAATTTATTAAACTTTTAATCAGTTTCACTATAAATACCCTAGCAGTAGCTATTTTACTGTTTGGTATGTTTTGGCCACGGTACAAAAATAAAGAAATTACCCTGGCTGCAGCTTTATTTAATACTTTCACTTTTGGTGTTCTTTCTATCTTATCTAATGTAGATTTTAGTATTGCGGCAGGTTTTGGTTTATTTGCGATTCTCGCCTTATTTAATTTACGATCTGAGGCAATAGATAAATCCAGTATTGCTTACTTTTTCGGTGGTATCTCTATTGCGGTTATTACCTCAATAGGGGGGGCTAGCTTTAGCTTTGTAATTACAATACTAACTATTGTATTAGGATTAGTCTATTTAGTAGACCACCCTAAGATATTCCGTTATACCGGACAGATCAACGTTACTTTAGATTCTATCCCGCAAAATATTCTGGCTGAATCTGAACTCTTATATAAAGAATTATCGCAACGACTTAATGTAGAAGTAATTTCTGCAAAAGTCCTTTCTATAAATTATGTGACTGAAGTTGTAAAAATAGAAATTAGCTACAAAATTTCATAAGCTATGGAGTTTAAAAATACTCTTCAAGGCTTTACAGGAATTAGCTTAGCTGAGCTAAAAGATCGTGCTGAATTAATGCAGCGTGCTAATAACAAGTATGTTTTAGACACAAATACGCTTATTATTTTTCTAGAGGCGATGCAAAATGATTTTTGCATATTAGAAATCAATAAGATTAGAGATTTTACCTATCATAATATTTATTGGGATAGCCCAAATTTACGTACTTTTTACGATCACAATAAAGATCGACGTAAACGTTTTAAGGTGCGTTTTCGCTATTACCTAGAAAGTAATTTATTTTTCTTCGAGGTAAAAATTAGGGAAGCTCGAAGTATTACTTATAAATATCGACTACCTATCGATATAGAAACTTATCAAACAAAGAGATTACCTGAAGCATTGTTCAGGTTTCTTAGTGAAAAAATATACCAACATTATGCTTACACATTAGCTAATGATTTTATTCCAAGTATTCAAAATAGTTATCTACGCTTAACCCTAGTTGCAAAAGAGAGTGTTGAGCGAATTACGGTAGATCATCAGCTTCTTTTTACCTTTGAACAACAAAAGGATAACCTACCCTTCAATCGGTATATTATTGAAGTAAAATCTACTACAGGACGCAGTAGCGTAGATCGTTGGTTACAACACAATCATTATCGCCCTGTAAGTAAATGCTCAAAATATAGCATAGGTGTAAGTTTGCTTAAATTAACTCATAAAAACACTCAATTTACCCCAACTATTCGCCGAGCGTTTCATAAACCTATGGATAGTTTTAAACATATATCTCTATCCGTAAAGCCCCCTTCATGAACTCTAGAATACAAGCGCTATTACTGATAAGTATATATAGCCTGTTTAACATAGCATCTCTAAAAGCAGACACAACTGCACAAGCCAGCCTAGAGAAAAACCCAACAACCCCTAACGAAGTTATCTTTTCTCAACCTTCAGGATTTTACAAAGAAGACTTTACCCTTACCCTAAGCCATCCAGATAACAACATCACCATTTATTACACCCTAGATGGATCAGAGCCTGATCCCAACAACTTAAAGGGTAGTACCTATCGCTATAAAAATAACTATGAGCAACCACCTAATAAACCTAAAGATAACTTTCTATACCATCGTTATAAAACCTATCAATATAGCCAACCCATTCTTATCAAAGATAGAACAAATGAGCCTGATAGAATTTCTCAAATTTCTACTACCTTTGATGAAAAACCAGATTATTTTCCTCAAAAAAATCAGGGCTCAAATAATACAAACAGAATAATTAAAGGTACTCCAGTACGTGCTATTGCTGTCAATGAGGCTGGAGTAAAAAGCCCGATGATTACCCATACTTTTTTTATTGGCAGTCAAGAAGAGTTTCACTTGCCTATTATCGCTTTGACTGTGCCAGAGAAAGATTTATTTGGCTACGATGAAGGGATATTTGTTGTAGGTCGTGATTATGATGAGTGGTTAGCCACTGAACCAGAGCAACTTAAACCTTCTCGGGCAAGTAGTACACCGGCTAATTGGCATAGAAAAGATAAAGTCGCTACAAGAAAAAATGCTGCTATGGAGCAGCTTAATTTAAACCAAGAATCACCGAATTTAGATGTAAAAATAAGTATTCATGGAAATGGATCTCGAATGAATCGAGACAAGAGCTTTAGGATCTATTTAGGTAGATATCAATCCTTAGCACACTTTGTCCCCAATGGTAGTTCTTTAAAAGAATTACGTTTTAATTTTAAGGTAGGAAAACGTAAAACAAATAATTTTATTACTTTTATCACAGATACTGCAGCTCAAAGAATCATAGCAGGATTATCCTTTGGTACCCAAAACTCCTACGGCTATCGGAATATCTTCTTAAATGGAGAATATTATGGCATTAGAAATATCCAAGATGTAAAAGATACTCGCTATATTCACCATTTTTACCACTTGAATCATAGAAAAAAAATAGAATTACTCTTTAATAGATCCAATAATGAAATTCCTAATAATGAATATCATCTCCCTATTCTAAAAGGAAGTTTTCAAGAATGGAGGAAAATTAACCAAGCCTTTGAACAAAAAGAAAATCAAAATATAAACTTTGCCCAAAAATATATCGATATCAACAGCTTTATTGATTACTATATCGCTGAAATTTATCTGGCTAATAGAGACTGGCTAGATAATAATTATGCTTTTTGGAAATACTCAGGGAAGAATCGTGAGAATAACCCTATCGCAGATGGTAGGTATCGTTGGCTTATTTATGATTTAGATGCTACTTTCAGAGAAAGTAATACTAATTCTTTAGAAAAGACTACTGATATTAATGATCGGCAATATCTATTTACCTTTATATTTTCTACGTTACTTAAAAATCCTGAGTTTAAAGAGCGATTTATTACTCGATTTAGCGATTTAATGAATACCACGTTTGTTCCTGATCGAATGGTTAGGGTGATTGAAAATATGAAACAAGAAGTAGAAAAAGATGTCCTACTTCACATTAAACGCTGGAAATCTCCTATTAGCATAGAAGCTTGGCAAGATAATATTAACATTATGGTTAATTTTGCTCGAGAGCGTCCAGCTATTCAATATCAACAGCTACAGGATTTTTTCAAGCTAGACGATACTTATCAGCTTAAGGTAGCTATAAATGATCAAGCTGCAGGGACAGTAAAAGTCAATACGCTTCAGTTAGGATTAAAGGATAATGAATTAACAAAGCCAGTGGCAGCAAGTAGTGCTGCTATATTAATGGAGCAAGTACTGGCTTTTCCTTGGCAGGGTAGGTATTTTAAAGAATTACCCCTTAAACTAGAGGCTATTCCTAAACTTGGCTATCAATTTAGTCATTGGCAAGGAGAGGGATTTACTCAAGAACAAGCAATTAATCCTATTTTAGCGTTACAGCCAAAATCTAATATAAAGCTTGTTGCCATGTTTGAAAAAGTGAACTATGTACAGTAAATAATAGTAGAGAGCGAAACCAGTAATCTTTAGGGGATCGATCTGTATAGTCACTATCTAGCTAGCATTAGAAACTAATTCACAAAATTACCCCACTGTATTATGAACTCTAGAATACAAGCGCTATTACTGATAAGTATATATAGCCTGTTTAACATAGCATCTCTAAAAGCAGACACAACTGCACAAGCCAGCCTAGAGAAAAACCCAACAACCCCTAACGAAGTTATCTTTTCTCAACCTTCAGGATTTTACAAAGAAGACTTTACCCTTACCCTAAGCCATCCAGATAACAACATCACCATTTATTACACCCTAGATGGATCAGAGCCTGATCCCAACAACTTAAAGGGTAGTACCTATCGCTATAAAAATAACTATGAGCAACCACCTAATAAACCTAAAGATAACTTTCTATACCATCGTTATAAAACCTATCAATATAGCCAACCCATTCTTATCAAAGATAGAACAAATGAGCCTGATAGAATTTCTCAAATTTCTACTACCTTTGATGAAAAACCAGATTATTTTCCTCAAAAAAATCAGGGCTCAAATAATACAAACAGAATAATTAAAGGTACTCCAGTACGTGCTATTGCTGTCAATGAGGCTGGAGTAAAAAGCCCGATGATTACCCATACTTTTTTTATTGGCAGTCAAGAAGAGTTTCACTTGCCTATTATCGCTTTGACTGTGCCAGAGAAAGATTTATTTGGCTACGATGAAGGGATATTTGTTGTAGGTCGTGATTATGATGAGTGGTTAGCCACTGAACCAGAGCAACTTAAACCTTCTCGGGCAAGTAGTACACCGGCTAATTGGCATAGAAAAGATAAAGTCGCTACAAGAAAAAATGCTGCTATGGAGCAGCTTAACCAAAATCAATTATCCCCTAGTTTAAATGTAGAATTAAAAATCCATGGTAATGGTTCTCGAATGGATTCATATAAGAGCTTTAGGGTCTACTTAGAGGAAAACCAATCGTTAAAAGGTTTTGTCCCTAATGGAGAGAGGTTAACCGGGTTACGGTTAAATTTTAGACATGATGGGATACCTCATGGAATTATCAGATCGAGCAATTTTGTTACTGATACCGCAGCCCAAAGAATCACAGAAGGATTATCTTTTGGTACCCAACATTCCTATGGCTATCGTAATATCTTCTTGAATGGAGAATATTATGGGATTAGAAATATCAGAGATGCCAAAGATAATCGCTATGTTAGTCACTTCTATCATTTAGCCCATCGAAAAAAAATAGAGATATTATTCAACAAAGCCAATAATGAAGTCCCCACGAACGAAGATCTCCCTTCGCTTTTAAAAGGAAATTTTGAAGAGTGGAATAAACTTAACCAAGCCTTTGAGCAAAAAGAAAATCAAAATTTAGATTTTGCTCAAAACTATATCGATGTAGAGAGCTTTATTGATTATTATATTGCCGAGATCTTTTTAGCCAACACGGATTGGCCTCAAAATAACTATGCCTTTTGGAAATATTTAGGTAAGGCTGTAGAAAATAATCTAACTTCTGATGGAAGGTATCGCTGGCTAATATATGATTTAGATGCCGCTTTTCTGAAAATAAATAATAAATCATTAGAAAGAGCGACTGTTACCGATTCTGAGCGATACCCCTTTACCTTCATGTTCTCCACTTTACTTAAAAGTCCTGAGTTTAAAGAACGATTTATTACTAGGTTTAGCGATTTAATGAATACCACTTTCGTACCAGAGCGAATGGTAAAAATTATAGAAAATACGAAAAAAGAAGTAGAAAAAGACATTCTGCTTCACATTGAACGCTGGAAATATCCACCTAGTATGGAGGAATGGAAAAATAGTATTAATCTTATGATTGGATTTGCTCGTCAGCGTCCTGCTATTCAGTACGAACAACTACAAGATTTTTTTAAGCTGGATAATACTTATCAAGTTAAAGTAGATGTCAATGATTCTGCTTCTGGGATAGTTACAGTAAATACGCTTCAGTTAGGGTTAAAGGACAATGAATTAACAAAGCCAATAGCAGCAACTGATTCTGCCATATTTATGGAAGATGTTTTAGCTTTGCCTTGGCAAGGTAAGTATTTTAAACAGCTACCTCTTAAACTAGAGGCTATTCCTAAATCTGGCTATCAATTTAGTCATTGGCAAGGAGAAGGGCTTACTCAAGCACAGATGATTCATCCTATTTTAGCGTTACAGCCAAAATCTAATATAAAGCTTGTTGCCGTATTTGAGAGGGAAAATTAATTTTCCCTTTATAGGCGAACGCTATAAATTCTCCCCCATTAAAAGCCTAACCCTTATAAGGTACACTTAGTCATTCCTTTGTTGAAAAATTTATAGGAGTTACTACCCATGAAAACACGTGCTGCGATTGCTTGGGAGGCAAATAAACCTCTTGTAGTTGAAAATATCGAACTTTCAGGTCCTAAGGAGGGTGAAGTATTAGTAGAGCTTAAAGCTACAGGTATTTGCCATACAGACTATTACACCCTTTCTGGATCCGATCCTGAAGGACTTTTTCCTTCTATACTTGGTCATGAAGGTGCTGGGGTAGTGGTGGAAGTGGGTGCAGGAGTGAAATCCCTCAAAATAGGGGATCACGTCATTCCCTTGTACACTCCAGAATGTCGTGAATGTAAGTTTTGTTTATCTAAAAAAACCAATCTTTGCCAAGCTATTCGCCAGACTCAGGGGCAAGGATTAATGCCTGATGGCACTGCTCGATTCTCTTTTAAAGATAAATCTATATTCCACTATATGGGCACCTCTACTTTCTCAAATTATAGTGTGATCCCAGAAATTGCTTTGGCTAAAATTCGGCAGGATGCTCCTTTTGATAAGGTATGTTATATCGGCTGCGGAGTAACCACTGGAATTGGGGCAGTGGTCTTTACTGCTCAGGTAGAAACGGGGGCTAATGTAGCTGTCTTTGGATTAGGTGGCATTGGGTTGAATGTGATTCAAGGTGCCAAAATGGTAGGGGCTAATAAGATTATTGGTATTGATACTAATCCAAATCGAGAAATGATGGCTCGTCAATTTGGGATGACTGATTTTGTTAATCCTAATAAAATTGAAAATGTAGTAGATACTATTATTCAACTCACCAGTGGCGGAGCAGATTATAGTTTTGAGTGTATTGGTAATACTCAAGTCATGCGCCAGGCACTAGAATGCACGCATAAAGGGTGGGGGCGAAGTATTATTATTGGCGTAGCTCCTGCAGGGGCTGAAATTAGCACCCGTCCATTCCAATTGGTTACTGGGCGAAAATGGGAAGGATCTGCCTTTGGAGGTGCAAGAGGTCGAACCGATGTACCTAAAATTGTAGATTGGTATATGGAAGGAAAGATTAATATCGATTCTTTGATTACCCATACCTTAGCACTAGAGGATATTAATGAAGGCTTTGATTTAATGAAAGCAGGTAAATCAATTCGAGCAGTGGTAGTTTATTAATCAAATAGTATTGGAGGAATATTATGCTAGAAGTTTGTAGTTCCCATGCTTGTTTTGGTGGTACTCAATACTATTATCAGCATCAATCTAAAGTGATTGGGTTACCCATGCGATTTTCTGCTTACATACCACCCCAAGCAAAAAAAGGTCCAGTACCTGTATAACGAGTACAGAAGAAACCTTTATGATTAAGGCGGGGGCACAACGGTTAGCTGCAGAATATGGCATTATACTGGTTAGTACGGATACCAGCCCGAGACAAACAGGAATTATTGGCGAAACTGATAGCTGGGATTTAGGAGCAGGGGCTGGATTTTACTTGGATGCTATTCAAAACCCATGGTCTCAACATTTTAAGATGGAAAGCTATATCACTCAAGAACTCTATGCACTTGTACTTAAAGAATTTCCGGTAGATAGTAATAAAGTAGGAATTTGGGGACATTCCATAGGTGGTCATGGTGCTTTAAAGCATCCAAAATTATACTGCTCTGTTTCAGCTTTTTCACCTCTTGCTGCCCCTATTTATTCATCATTGGGGCAAAAAGCATTTAGCCATTATCTGGGAGAAAATCGCCAACTTTGGCGTAGATATGATGCCACTGCATTAATTGAAGATGGTTATCGGATGCCAGAGCCTCTTATTGATCAAGGATTAAATGATGAATTTTTATCAGAACTATGCCCAGATCGTTTAGAAACCGCTTGTAAAGTAGTAAATCAGCCGCTTACTTTGAGATACCATAAAAATTATGATCATGGCTATTATTTTGTCAGCACGTTTATTATCGATCATATGAAGCATCACTTAGATATTTTTTCCAACCGCTAATTTTTTTATTATATTTTTCTTTTAATTTAAAAAAATTGGTCTACTTTTATAAGTGCCTTTATTTAATTATTATTTCAGGAGGGCATAATTAATGAATATTAAAGAGAGACTAATAGATGCGGGAAGAGAGCTTACAAGGATAGGGCAGGATTTAGAGCTGCTCGAGCAAAATATTAATATAGGGAAAAACAGACACGAGCGAGTCGTACACGGAGAAAGAATTGAGCAACTAGAAATAAAATTAAAGGAATTTAAACATCAATTCTTACAGTTGGAAAGTAGTATCGTTTGCGGACACAAGAAATTTGAAAAGGAATTTCATACCCACTTAGAAGAGATTAAACATCGTCATCACCATTTTGAGAATAAGCTAGGAGATGTCCATTTAGCTCATGCGGAATCATGGAATTTAGGCGAGAATTTACCTATTGGTACAGCAATATTTGACGGTATTGGCCAATGGGTGACTCATCTATTTCGCCGTGATCGCAAGCTTGAACATCATACCTAGCTTTAAATCATAAAATCGATAAAGGGATGCCTTAATTTCTATATTTTTAGTTATTAACATAAGCATCCCTTGTTCTTAATTTATAGGATTACAATCGTTTCTGCAATAAAAATTTAATACTTATATTTAAGTATTAAGTAGCTTAAGACTTAATGTATTTTAGTTTTTCATAAAAGTTAAAAATTTCTCTTTCTTTACCTGGAAAGGTGGAGTACATTAATAGATGTATTCTAAATACCTTTTTAAATTATTTTATCCGGGAGGGTAGAGCCATGAATATTGAAGAAAGGTTAATTGAATCAGGAAGAGAATTAGCAAAATTGGGACAAGATATCGATCAACTTGAACAAAATCTAAATATAGGTAGTAATCAAGATAAGCGAGCAGTTCATAGAGAAAAAATTGAAAATCTAGAGCTAAAATTACTAGAATTTAATCAGAGATTCCTGCAACTAGAGCACAATATTATCGATGGTCACAAGGAATTTGAGAGAGAATTTCATACCCATTTAGAAGCCATGAAACACCATTATCGCTCCATTGAGGATCAATTAGGAGGAGTGCGGCTAGCCCATGCCGAATCTTGGCACTTGGGTGAAGGAGCGTCTATGATAACCGCTATTTTTGATAAGATAGGTAACTGGGTTGATCAATTACTTCGCCGTAACCGGAATTTAGAAGGACATCGTACTTAATGAAGTAGTTTATTTTAGAATAAGAATTAAAGGGATATTCGGCTTAAAGTGAGGTATTAGCGTGGATATCCCTTTAATTTATGAATCTAAAATAGACCTAACCCTATTTAGGATAGGTCAATATTGATTGACATTACTATACTTACTCTCTAAAGTATTTGGGTAAAAATCTTTATTCATATAGTAATAAAGCTAACTATGCTTTATTTCTAGCTTGGTTAGAAATAACTCTTAGTTTTTAATAATAAATTTTTGTTAATTTTAGGTTGAGGAATATTAAGTTATGAAAATAACTAAAGCAATATTAATTGGTTTTTTAAGTGCATTATTTGTAGGTGCTGCTCAAGCAAAGGAAGTTGATTTCACGGTAGTAATGGAAGCTGATGATATCAATATTCCAGAGCTCAAAGTAGAAGGAGTAACTATTAAGAATATTCGTGAATTCCATGTACTCAACGAACCTGCTGGTCTTGTAGTACATAAAGGTGATACCGTTAAAATTACCGTAGACAACAAGTCTCCTATTAGTGAAGGATTTGCTATTGATGCTTATGGCATTAAAGAAACCATTAAAGCTGGAGAAAAAGCAACAATTAATTTAACTGCAAATAAGACAGGCGCTTTCACCATTTGGTGCCATCTCCATCCTAAAGGAATTCACCTACCCGGTTCTTTAAATGTAGTAGAAGACTAATCTTAAATTTAGTATAGTACAATACTACTCTTAATTAGAGGCGGTAATATATTACCGCCTCTTTTTATTTATGCTTATCAAGCCAAGTTAATTTAATCCCTACTACATAGAGATTAATAATCCTAAACTAGCGGTTAAACACCTCTAAAACCATAAGAAATAATTATTAAGGTTAATTTAATTCGGCAGCCTTAATATTTATTTTGATGATCCCCTTCAAAAATACAAATATATAAGGGAAAGTACTATGAAAGTTAAAGCGAACTTATTTTATACAATGGTAATTATATTTTTTGCTTTAATTTTCTCTCCATCTGTTAGTGCTGGAGAAAATGAGGCTTTTACTACTGAAGAGCTTGATCAAATATTAGCACCTATCGCTCTTTATCCCGATAGCTTATTAGCCCAGCTACTGATGGCTTCTACTTATCCTACTGCGATTAGTGAGGCTGCTAAGTGGTCAAGTGAAAATCCTACTTTAGAAGGATCAGCGGCAGTGAGGGCAGTTGAAAATAGAGACTGGGATCCAAGCGTAAAATCCATAGTGGCTTTCCCTCAAATCCTATCTACCATGAACGATAATCTAGATTGGGTACAACGATTAGGTTATGCGTTTATAAATCAAGAAAAAGAATTATGGGATCGGGTTCAATACCTCCGCAAAAAAGCAAAAGAAGCGGGTAATTTAAAATCTAATGATAAATATCAGGTAAGCACAAAAGCGCAAACCATCATTGTTCAGTCACCTAATCCTGAAGTTGTCTATGTCCCTTACTATAATCCATCCATAGTATATGGTCCTTGGTGGTGGCCTTCTTATCCACCTATCTGGTGGAATCCTTGGCCTAGTTATGGACTATACCCTGGCTGGGGGGGTGGTTTCGCCTGGGGAGGGGTTGGAATTTCTATTGGGGCTGGATTCTTTTTTGGCGGAATTAACTGGGTGTATGGCTATTCACAAATAGCCTATTTTAATAGTTTTTATTATCCCTATGGACTCTATGGTTATGGTAGTCATAGGGGACCTATGAGGTGGCACCATCGTAGTTATGGGCGGCTTGACGGGTATGATCGCAATAGAATCCCTTATAAAGGTGGCGGACAAAGATATACCCCTTCAGTAAGAGATCGCACTATTCCTAATCTTAATAATCGTAGTAACGGCGGAAGGTCTTTTACGGGTGCAGGCAGCAGAGGAAATCAATTAGCCCCAAGTGCGATACAAAGAAGTACGCCTTCTGTAAATGGTCAACAAATCCCAAGCTTAAATAAAGATGCTCAAGGAAAGTTATTAAATAATGGTGGACGTGTTGCTCCTCAAGCAATACAAAGATCTGTACCTTCGACCACAAACCAGCAAATTCCTCAGTTTGATCGTAATATTCAAAAACCTACTACCAACAATCGTCAACCTATTGCCCCTAGATCTATTCAGGGAAATACTCCTCCCTCTATAGAAGGGCAGCAGGTGCCTAGCTTTAATAGAAATATTCAGAATAGTAGCGGGTCACGGCTTGCTCCTCAAACGATAACACCGCCTAGATCTGCAACCGAACGTATTCCCCAATTTAATCGTAATAACATCCAAAGACCTGAAATTGGTAGCCACCAACAATTTAATCCTCAGACTATTCAAAGATCTTCACCTACCATAACGAACCAGCAGCAAGTGCCTAACTTTAATAGAAATATTCAGAGTAGTGATGGAACACGACTTGCTCCTCAAATAATTACACCACCTAGATCTGCAACCGAGCGTATTCCCCAATTTAATCGCAATAATATCTCAGCCCCACGATCTAATGCGTCTATACCTAGATCTATGCCTAGCGTGACAAATCAGCAGCAAGTACCTCAATTTAATCAAAACACCCAAAGACCAATGAATAATAGAGAGGCGGATCCTCAGACAATTCAAAGATCTGCACCTATGATAAGGCAGCCAGCACCACAAATGAGATCAGGAGGATTTAGAGCAGCCCCCTCGTTTAACAGTGGTAATCGTGGATTTGGATCGACACCTTCATTCAATAATGGCAGTGGAGGAATGGGAAATGCACCTGCTGATGCTGGTGGCAGAGGTGCTAGTGTTTGGGGCAGAGGACGCTAGTTTAAGTAACTTAAACTAGCTTTATCCCAGCTTTAATATGAAGTACCAACCAGCCATGGTTATAAAAGAGGTGAGTATTCCGATGCCCACTATCATAGAGCTTAAGTTAGGGCGTAGCCCATAGGAGATTGCAATAATAGATCCAGTAATCATAGGCCCAGTAGCAGCTTCCATAACGCTAACTTCAAAAGGGATTCCTGATTGGTTAAATACAAATTTATAAACACTATAGATGGTAAGTGGAATTAAAATTAATTTAACAAATAAGCCAATAGAAATATAACGCCAATACCCACTTTCTAATTCTATTTTTAACTGATAGCCTACAGAAATTAAAGCAATAGGAGCTACTGTATCCGCTAACGGTTTAATAGCACCCTTAATGACTTCTGGAAAATGCCAGCCAAAGAGTGCCATAGTAAAACCAATTAAAAAAACCAAGAAAGGTGGAAATTTAAAAACCGCTTTTCCAATTTGAAAAAAATTAGCTCCTCCTTCGGAATGAATGGTGGCAACCATAATTCCTAGAGTAGATAGCACCACAAAAGATCCTGGAAGATCTACCATAATAAGCGTTTGTAATCCCTCTGCCCCATAAAGAGCACTAATAACAGGAATACCTACAAAAGAGGTATTCCCTAAGCCACTGGTGAGAATGAGTGCACCTATCAGGTTTCGAGACCAATTGAGTTTCTTACCTAGTAAAGTAAAAAATAGCCAAGCAAAAACAAACCCTATCCAAGCAACACTTACAGGGAAGAGTAACTTCGGACTTACCGTAATATTTGGCAGATAATATAGTGCCATCATAGGTAAGGCGATATATATGACATATTGATTTAATACGATTGGGGTTTCTTCTGATGAAATTTTAAATTTTCTTAACAAAAACCCTAGTAAAAGGCATAAGAAAAGTAGAATTAAATTTGACATTAAATATATAGAATTAAAAAACTAAGTTTTGAGTGCTGCTATTTTAGTGTGCTGCTCTTCTATCGCTTTTAGAGATACTACAAGTTCTTCTGCTTTTTGCCGTTCTTTTGCCACCACTTCAGCAGGTGCTCGTTCAACATAATTAGTATTGGCTAGTTTATTTTGAATCTGTGCTAGGATTTTACGGATTTTTTCCATCTCCCGATCTAACCTTGCCAACTCTGCTTGAGCATCGATTAGTCCGGCTAAAGGGATAAAAATTTCAAGATTACCTATTAAAGCGGTTGCAGAAGGGGGAGGAGCTTCCTCATTTAGCCAATGAATAGAATCTATCTTAGCTAACGTTTTTAATAACGAATCATGAGAATCTACTTTAATCTGATCGCTCTCTATCTTAGATTGGAGCAAAATAGGTACTTGCTTATTAGGTGAAACATTCATTTGGGAGCGAATTGAGCGTACTTCAGTAATAAAGGCAATCACCCAGTTAATCTCTTCAATCGCATTTTGATTAATTTGGTTAGGGTTTGCTGTAGGGTAGGACTGCTTCATAATAGTTTCCCCCTGATGAGTAGATAAAGGAGAAACCTGCTGCCATATTTCTTCAGTAATAAAAGGAATAATAGGATGGAGTAAACGTAATAGAGTTTCTAAAATTTCGATTAAAGTTTGGCGAGTGCCTTGCTTTTGCACCTCAGAAGTTTCAGGGCTATTTAAAATAGGTTTGGCAAATTCTAAATACCAATCGCAATATTCATTCCAAGTAAAATCATAGAGTGCTTGAGCACCATGATCAAAACGATAGGTTGCAAAACTATCAGTAACTTGCTGGATAGTCAGCTGAAAGCGGGAATAAATCCACTGCTCTGGCATACCTAAGATAATTTCTTGCCCAGAATAGGTAACATTTGAATCCACATTCATTAATACAAAGCGAGCGGCATTCCAGAGTTTATTACAAAAATTACGATAGCCTTCAATGCGTCCTAAATCAAAGCGAATGTCTCGCCCACCTGTAGCTAAAATAGCAAAAGTAAACCGTAGTGCATCACAGCCAAAAGCAGGAATACCTTGAGGAAATTCTTTTTTAGTTGCTTTTTCAATACCTTTAGCAAGAGCTGGCTGCATTAACCCTGTGGTACGCTTGGCAAGCAGGGATTCTAAATCGATCCCATCAATTAAATCTAAAGGATCGAGCACATTGCCTTTAGATTTGGACATTTTCTGCCCTTCTGAATCTCGCACTAGACCGTGAATATATACTTCTTTAAAAGGAACTTGCCCTGTAAATTTAAGTCCCATCATAATCATCCGGGCTACCCAGAAGAAAATAATGTCGAAGCCTGTAATCAATACGCTGGTGGGATAAAAAGAGCGAAGCTGTTCCGTATCTTCAGGCCAGCCTAGAGTAGAGAAGGGCCATAAGGCAGAAGAAAACCAAGTATCTAGCACATCCTCATCTTGGATAAGCACAAAATTGCTAGAGAGACGATATTTTTCCCTTACTTTTTCTTCACTAGCGGCTACATAGACTTTACCTTGAGAATCATACCAAGCAGGAATGCGATGCCCCCACCAAATTTGTCGAGAGATACACCAATCCTGAATATTTTCCATCCATTGAAAATAAATTTTGCTCCAATTTTCAGGAACAAACTTTATTTTTTCTTCTTTGACTGCCTTAATTGCAGGTGCTGCCAGTATTTTAGCATTTACAAACCATTGATCTGTTAGATAAGGCTCAACCACCGCTTGGGAGCGATCACTACGAGGTACCATCAATTTGTGATCTTCAATTTTTTCTAAAAGCTCAGCATTCTCTAAATCTGCAACAATCTGCTTTCTTGCCTCAAGCCGGTCTAATCCTTGGTATCTTTTAGGAATAAGTGAATCGGCACTAATATGAGCATCTATAGTAAAGATATTAATTAATCCTCTATGGGGCTGAGTAGATAATTTATCTTGATGCCGCTGCCATACCTCATAGTCATTGAAATCATGAGCTGGAGTGATCTTGACGCAACCACTACCAAATTCTGGATCTACATAGCTATCTCCAATAATAGGAATCACCCGATTGGTAAGAGGAAGAGTTAGGGTTTTTCCAATAAGATCTTGATAGCGAGGATCTTCTGGGTGAACGGCTACAGCTACGTCCCCAAGCATAGTCTCTGGGCGAGTAGTCGCCACAATCATATAGCCACTGCTTTCAGTAAGAGGATAACGCATATGCCAAAGATGACCTTGTTCTTCTTCTGAAAGTACTTCTAGATCAGAAATAGCAGTATGGAGCACCGGATCCCAGTTAACTAGCCGTTTGCCTCGATAAATAAGCCCTTCATCAAAAAGCTGCTCAAAAACAGTAGCGACTGCTCGAGATAAGCTTTCATCCATAGTAAAGCGTTCTTGCCCCCAATCTGCTGAAGCCCCCATACGACGAAGCTGGCGAGTAATAGTGCCTCCTGATTGGGCTTTCCATTCCCAAATACGTTGGGTAAAATGCTCTCGACCTAAATCATGACGAGTTTTTCCTTCTTTATTGAGCTGCCTTTCTACTACCATTTGAGTAGCAATGCCTGCATGGTCCGTTCCTACTTGCCATAAGGTATTATTTCCCTTCATTCGATGGTAGCGAATTAAAATATCCATCAAGGTATCCTGAAAGGCATGACCCATATGAAGATGACCTGTCACATTAGGGGGGGGGATCATAATACAATAGGGTGTACCCTCTCCTTGGGGAGTAAAATAGCCTTTTTCTTCCCAAAGTTGATACCAACGCTGTTCAATTTCTTGTGGGTGATAACTTTTATCCATGAAGTATAAATTGCTAAATAAAGTAGTTAAAAAATTTTAGAAATAGAAAATATTATTTAATTTATTTTGCCTCTATTAAGGTGTATAGTGCCGTGGAAGAACCTATATCTACTTATTCGATTCCTCTTAAGTTTAGAAAGCTAGAGAATCTACATATTTTATTCTGGCTTTTTAAGGATATTAGCTGGTGTTTGATCTGGAAACCGTTAGGAATTGCGATGATTTTCCCAACCCTAATAGCCGCAATAATTATTACTCTGCATACCAGAAATATATTTGCAGAGTTATGCCATAATCTTGCCGTTATTTTCTGGATTAGTGCTAATTCCTACTGGATGGTCATAGAATTCTTAGAAATTGATGATTCTATAATTGCTTATTCCATTACTTATAAATATTTAGCTGTCATTCCCTTTTCTTTAGGGATATTTATTTTGTTGTATTACTATTCATGGTATAGCTTGAAAAATAGAATTAATCCCTCCCCTTAGCATAAGGACAGAGCTTAATACAATAATCTAGCGAAATCTTTTACAATATAATCTGCTTCAGATAATTCCTCTTTAGTGTTAGTTGTGGTTAATGCTACCACTTTCATTCCTGCTGCTTGCCCAGAGGTAATCCCTGCAATGGAGGCTTCAAAGACTAAACAATATTGAGAAGCGACATTTAATTTTTGAGCAGTTAAAAGATAAATTTCAGGATCAGGCTTTCCTCTCTGAATATCTGCACTATAAACTACCTCTTCAAAATATTGCCTGATAGGCAAATGGTCAAACATAAAATTAATATTAGTAAGTATCCCTGAGGTAGCAATAGCCAGTTTTATTTGCCTTTCTCTAAGAAAATTTAGAATCGAAGTAAGCCCTGATACTTCCTTAATATGAGGTTGATGTATTTTTTGATAAATTTCCTCTTTTTCAAGGGTAAGTGCTATTGCTTCATCGGCTGGCATTTTACGATTAAATACAATCTCTAAAGTATCTTTATTGGTTTTTCCGCTCAGATGCTCCTTAAAAAAGGATTTAGTCATGGATACTCCCTTATTTTTTAAAGAGATAAGCCAGCTCTCTAAATGATAGTCATTATTATCAATAATGGTGCCATCTAAATCGAAAATAGCTGCTTTGATGTGGCATTGATGAATAATTTCGCTTATTTTGTTCATTCTTTTAAGGGTATTCTGGCTAATGTATTATGATAGTGAGTATTTTTTGAAAAGATAGATTGCTTATTCATTCTTACCATTTCCTTATGTTATATCAAAAACTACGCTCTGCCATTTTCCAAGGACTCCAAAAACAAGTACCCATCACTGGGCTTGCTGTTTTTCGTATTTTTTTAGGGTTAGTAATTTTTCAAGAAGTTGCTTTTCTTTATTACTTTCGTAGTCTTATTTTTGATCCTACTCCAAATGTGGAAATTGCCTCTCCTACTATTCATCTATTTTTATTACTCTGGGGGTTTGCTGCACTCTTTTTAATATTGGGCTATCGTACTCGATTTGCAGCTGGAGTTAATTATTTTTTCTGGGTCATTTTTACTATCTTTACCCCCATGTGGCGTAACTTTGATGGTGGCTTTGATCAATTAATGATTGGTACAGGGTTTCTGTTACTTTTTCTACCTGCAGAAAGAGGGTTATCTCTAGATAATTTAAGAGCTAAATTAAGTCTTTCTACCCCTAAAAATCACTATATTCCGCTCCAAACCACCTCGGTTTTAAGCTATTACCTGCCCTTGGTCATTTCTGTTGGGCTAGTTTATTTAGATTCTGATATTCATAAATTTTTTGCACCCCAATGGCAAAATGGACTTGGAGCATGGGCACCTGCCATCATGCCTTATTATATTTCTGCCCTCAATATGAACTGGCTATTAAACTTTGAGGGGCTACAAAAACTCATAAGCTATTCCATTATTATTTTTGAATTTCTCTTTATTTTTATCTGCTATTTCCGTATTTTTCGTGTCCCTGTGCTGATTTATGGATCAGCTCTTCATTTAGGGATTATTTTTACCCTGAATATTTATCCCTTTGGCTTTGCTATGCTTGCCCACTATTGCCTGATGGTGCCTTTTGCTTGGTGGCGAAAGATTAAAACTTGGGCTCAATTTAATAGCTCAGAACTTACTGTTTTATATGATCAAAACTGCCCCTTATGTAATCGTACCGCTATCATTATTCATCACTTTGATGGATTCAATGGGGTTTCTTTCAAGGGGTTGCAGGATCATCGAGAGTCATATCCACAAATCAGTCAATTTACAGAAGATCAGCTTCTTAAAGATCTTTATAGTATCGATTCCCATAACCAAGTTTATTTTGGAATCGATACCTATATTCAGATTTTTAAAGCGATGAAATATACCGCACCTTTAGGCTGGATAATAAGTATCCCTGGTATTTATCATATAGGAAGCTGGATATATCGGAGGATAGCAGATAATCGTGCTCGGATTACCTGTGATGAGCAATGTTTATTACCTTTAAATAAAACTGAAAAAAAGAGTTCTTTTATTGATAGGTTATATGATCGTTATGGAAAAACAGAGCAAAAACAGTCTACTAGGATTACTAAATTCTTAGTACTTATTCTGTTATTACAACTCAATAGCTCTATTCATTATGGTGTTTTTTACCGTTTAAATATTAAAGCTACCGAAGAAATAGGACAGCTAGCCTCTCAAATCAGCAATCAAATCCTTGCCCTATCTAATGCTTTTTTAGGAATTACTCCCCATGCTTTTTATCTCCACGATCATCTTCAAGACTACAACCATATTTTAGCTCTTACTTACTTAGATAAAGAAGGTAAGGAGCAATGGCTACCCTTTGTTAATCAAGAAGGACGATTGGTTGCTCCTAACTGGGGAAGAGTTCAGTCTATGTGGGCTAATGTAGCAGTTACGCCCCATATTAATGCTTATCGTCTTCATAAATTTGTTGGTAAGGTTACTGCATTTTGGGGACCTAGCATAGGAGCTGATTTACAGGATGCAGTCTTTATTATTAAAGCAAAGAATATAGCAGTACTTTTAGAGCATTGGGAAAAAGATTTGCGAAATAAAAATATAAAACAACCTTGGGTAGATATTGGTAAAGTGGTTTGGAAACAGCAAGTGATGGAAATTAAGTTTAACTCAGGGATCAATATAGAATCCTTATAACATCTCCTATTAAAAATAACACAATGAAATCTATATTAAATTTTATTTTATCTTTACTCTTGTGTCTTCCCATTATAGCTTTTAGTGCTACAAAAATGCCTCAACAGGAAGTGGCTGAAAAATTTTGGGCAGCTATAAAATCAGATGATGAAAAATCGTTGGCTAAATATACTGCTGCTCAATCTATCAAAGAAGGTGAAATCACATCGCCACTACCTAGTATCTCAAACTTTAAGCTAGACAAAGGGGTAACTCTTGAAGATGATGAGGCAAAAATTAAGACAACCATTACTTTAATAGATGAAAAAACTCAAAAAACTACAGAAATTCCTACAATTACTGTGCTTATTCAAGAAGGTAGAACGTGGAAGGTTCTCTATAGAGAATCAATAGGAGTAGTAACTGAAGCTCGTGAGCTTACTAATTTACTTGGAAACTTTCAGAATTTAAGTGATGTGTTTGGAAAAAACCTAAATGATTCGGTTGATAAATTACAGCAATCCTTACCTGCTATGGAGGAAAAGCTGAGAACTATGCGGGAAAAGCTCAATACCCAAATGCCTGAGTTTAAAGATCGATTAAATGGAATAACCAACGAATTAAATAAATTATTTAATGATCTGCAAAAGAATTTACAAGAAAACCCACCTACAAAGAAAGATATATAAAATACTACGAACATCGGTCATAAATCGCAAAGAGTTGGTTTATTTCATTTTCATTGATTTTACTATCGTAATATAAAGCATGGAGCTTAAATTCTGTAGGAATAATGAGTTGCTTTCCTGTTAAAAGGGTATCAAAATCAGTACCACCTAGCAGTTTCAAAGCATGGGTAAGATAAAGACGGTCAATTTGGTTATTCTTAACTAAAGTATGAAATACTTGGGATCCAGCTGCCATATAAATGGTTTTCATCCCTATTTGCCCTAACATAGTAATGAGTTGTTGACCTTTCACTTGAGCACCACTACCTGCAATAATAATACGAGCCCCTTTTTCTTCTAATTTTTGTATTTTTTCTAAATTCCCATCAGATCCAGTAGCAACATAAATCGATCGATCAGAATCTAATAGTTTTTCTGAAAGGGTAAAATCAAGGCTACTACTGATAATAATAATGGCAGGTTGTGGTGATAGTCCTTGAGATACTCTCCATTTAATCAAATCTTGGTAGCTTGATTTTGTACTGATAGGGAATCCATCTTGGGCTGTATTTTGTGCTAACTGTCGCATATAACGCCCACTGACCAGTATGCCATCGGCTTGAGCAGCCAGCTCTTGAAACAAACGCCAATCTCTTTTATTCCCAATTGCTTCTGGTACGACATGTGCTTTAGTTTTAGAATGCACTAAGGAGATTCTTCCATCTAAGCTAGTAATAAAATTTGCATAAACAAATGGACGTAAATTGCTACCTAATTTTCGTAAATTTTGATGTAAGAAAAGATTTTCTAGCGATATACTCTCACTGAAATCAGGAAAAATTTTTATTAGCTGGTTATGACAATTTTTGCTAGAATTCATGATTGATATGACAATTTTTGTTAATATCTACTTACTTACATTTTAAACATAGATAATAAAGGATTAGAAAATGAGTGTAGATAAAGAAATGGTAGAAGCACTGTGCGCTGAACTACAACAACTATGCACAGATTTAGATTTAACGGGAGAGAATTCAAAAAATAATTACGTAACAAATACTCAAGCCTATCAACCCTCTTCTAATAAACTAGGGTTTGATCAGGCTATGCTAGGGTTAGGTAGACTTAGTTTCTTTACTCAGAATATAGATTAAACTATATTAGCTTATAAATAAAAAATTCTACCCATGAGCACTTAAGCTAAAACTGATCCTTTATTTTATGAGTTACTTACAACACATTCTAGACTGTAATCAGTATTCTCTATCCAACTTTCGTTCCTTTTATGTGAATGGACTCAAAGTAGGCCAGCTAAAACATGATTTTGCTGAAATACTTAAGACTTGGCCAAAATTATTTACAGTCTCTTCGGTTGCAGTTTCTCTAAACCCTACACTTGATTCTTTTATCGCTAAGACTCAAGCAATGGCTGAAGTTTCCCAATCTTTGGTAGAAAAAGGAGTGATTCCTAATTTACGCCAAGAAGCTTATCCAGTCACATCTTCTTCTCGAAAAAAAGCATTGTTTACTATTGATAGAGGGGTAATCCCTCATTTTGGAATAAAAGCTTTTGGTCAGCATTTAAATGGCTTTGTTAGAGATCAAGGGCAACTAAAAATCTGGGTGGGTCGACGTGCTAAAAACAAATGGAGTGATTCAAATAAGCTAGATAATATGGTAGCAGGGGGATTACCTCATGATATTTCCTTAGCAGATAATCTTGCTAAAGAATGCTGGGAAGAAGCCGGTATCCCTTTAGAGCTAAGCAAACAAGCTTACCCAGTAGGCTACATTTCTTATCAAGTGGAGTCAGCCAAAGGATTACTCAAACCAGATGTTATTTATTGTTACGATTTAGAGCTTCCTGCTGACTTTACTCCTCAATGCCAAGATGGGGAAGTAGAAGAATTTTATTTATGGTCAATGGATAAAGTTGCAGATATTGTGTGTCATTCAGATGAATTTAAGAAAAATTGCAATCTTGTCATTATTGATTTCCTGATTCGCCATGGCTTCATTACCCCAGATCATCCTGAGTATTTTGATTTGGTTTCTGGATTACGATCTCCTTTATCTACTTAAATTATTCTTTAACAAACTGCCAACCAATTAAATCATTGTATTCTAAGCATTTACCACCCTGAAAATCATCTCCAGAGGAAAGAGAGAGCGCGTTAGTAATATAGTATTTACCTTCTAACCCCCTTTGTGCTAACTGAGCCCGCCAATCCTCATTGAGCTGATGGCAGTTAAGCACCTTATTATCAAAATAAGATTGATGAAGGGAGCTGTATTTATTTATTTCTTTTACTAGGTAATTAATCCCTTTAGTTTGTTTTTCCTTTTTTACGACCCCTTTTTTATCACCTTGATCAAGGTACCTCCAACCTTCCTCTTCTTCTGGATCAAACCACAGTAAATTTAAATTCCTATCTTTACGAAAAGGGCAAAGCTGACTATGTTTTTGGGTAAATATCATGGAGGAGTTATTGCCTTCAATAAAATACATAGCTTTTTTCTCCTCCTGATCATCTTCAAGAAGTATTTTGAGTTGCCCATGTTCAAGTTGACTCATATTGGAATAGTAGTACTTCTTTGCCTCTATGTTCTCTTCAGTCTTCTCTGGAGCTTGAAGAGTAAAGCGAGAATCAATAGATTTTTTTAATCCGTTAAGATCAAATACTTGAGAAAGATCATTTCTTTGTTTAGGATCTAGTGCAAACTTCCCTGATTCTGGACCGGGCAAACTAAACCCTAAGGCTTGATCTCCATATTCTAATTTTCGCATCGTTTGACTCATCATTCCTATATTCCCTTGAGAGACCTGTAAATCTCGCCGATGCCGCCATACTCTACCTGCCATTTGAATTAAAGACCAATAGGAGTTAGGCTCTACAATAGACCAATCATAATCATGATCTCGGCCTACTTCAGAAATGGGCGAAGTACTTACCACCACCAATAAATGTTTTTTCCCTTGCTGCTGGCAAGCGTTCAGAATTTTAGAAAAATCAGAATCCTCATGGGGTTGTCGATTACTACGTTTTAATAACTTATTGAGAGTTTGTTCCATATGATGGCGAATTAAGGGCAGATGCTTAGCGTGGTAACAAACGAGCTTAAGCTGTACATGTTCGTTTAAATCAAACTCATGGTTAAGCCAATAATAGGCAAACCCTCGAGTATGTTTAGTATTAGTCCATCGTACACAGCCAATGGAGTAATGAATACCTGTTGTGGGATCTTGTTGATTCCATTGCTGATGTAACTCCCAACAAGTAGCCATTACGTTTTGATATGCTTTATTTTGGCTATCTGTTATGGGCACTAAATTAGAATGTAAACGACGGCGTACAGGCTGTTGCTTATTTATTTCTAGTAATTTAGCGATAAATCCTTGGTGACGATTTACGAAATCCTTTTTATCTTTAATCTCACTGATTTTAATACGTTCCGAATGATGACTAAACCAACCACAAGCAATAGGCGTAGGATTTATGCCTTGTAATTGTTGCCAACGATGAAATCCTGTCTCATAAGCCTGATAAAAGCTATGAGCAATAGCAGGTGGTAGCGTAGCTGAAGAGAGTAATAATTTTCGCCCATTAAACCCCACCGCATAGGCTAATTTTAATAGGGCAGGTAAGTCCTCTGTGGAAAAACTATCAATTTCATCAATAATAAGATCTGAGCTTGCTAGCCGAAATCCCAATAATGCCGCAGAAGCCTTTTGGCTTTGAATAAATGGCATTAAATGATCTACGGTACAAATTAAGATGGGAACTTGTAGTAAATGATTGAGCTTAGGATTATTTGGTGCATTTAATTCTTCAGGCCAAGGACTATCTGGATCATAATCAAATACGCCACTTAGCCCGCCATAAAAATCATCATCTAATGTGCTACTCTCTCTTCCTGATTGCTCTTGCTCTGTAAGATTAGAGTCAATACTTTCTTGCTCTTTGCCTAACTCATGAAGGGCAATGGTTAACGCACCACCTACCATCACCGCACACTGATCCTTACTTTCATTGAGGGTGCCAAATCCTAAATCATCACGATATTCATCCCCCGTTTGTAAGGTTAGAGTGCGCAATCCAAGGGCAACAGTAAAGCGGTAGTTTTCATGCTTATGGAGTGCAGCTAGAATTCGAGCGTTTCCTCGGGTTTTTCCTGATCCAGTTTCTGCCATAATCAAACCAAAAAAACCGGATTGCTCTAAATTTTCTACTTTAAGTAATTTATGCTCTGCCTCTTGCTGCCACTTAAAAGCATCTACCGTAATAGGACTTTTTAATGAAGGCGGAGAATATTCAATTGTTTTCGCATTTTTGTTTTGCTGAAGTTGGGATAAATGATTAAACCCTCTGCCTGCTAATTTGCCCACTCGTTCTAAATGACTAGCAAGAGTTTGCCTAAGCTGACCTTGATAACTGTTGGCAAAACATTGTTGTCCCTGTTTAGATTGGGAGTCAATGGCATATTCTTTAGAGGCAGTACTAGAAATTTTATGATCGGCTAGCACTAGTGCACAACGAGCATGATAGCGTGCTGCACTATACCAAAGAGCATAATCATGGACAGGAAGTGCATGCTCTTCTAGTAGATAATGTGCTCGGCGAGCATGTTTTATAATCTCATTAACTAATTTTGGAGATTGCTGCCAAGCAGGATCATATTCTGTTGCTAAAGCTAATCCCTTTAAGATCGATTCAGGTTGATTTAAATAAGTTTCTTCTAGAGGACTAAAACTTTCTTCATGGCCATCGGGTAATTTATGATGAGAAAGGATGAGAAAACACAAGACGCTTAATAAGAGAGGTAACCCTTGTTTTTCTTCCTCTCTTATAGATCCCCATGGCGGCTGTAATGTACTGCCTTCGCTCGGCATTAAATGCTGCCAAGCTGATTCTGGGGTTTCTTGCCAAATTTGATTTAGTTTTTCGTATACATTTTTTGAATCAGCAAGAGCATTGAGCCATTGATTATCAGTAATATGATCCAAAGATCTATTTGAATTTACCTTATTTCGTCTACGGCGACGGGGAGCAGGTGAAGACTCCGATTCTATTGCCGGTGTATCTGTGATGACTGGTGGGCAAAGTAACTCAATAATCCGTAAAAGTAAGAGTAAAGAAAGCCGCTCATGGCGAATAGGATCGCTCTGATTAACTTTAGAATCTCGTAGTTTTGCCTGAAAGCAAGCTCCATGCTTACCAAAATCATGAAAAAGCCCAGCTAGAATACAAAGATGGCTTAATAAACGAATGGCTGGAGGAGTTTCTTCTTCCTTTGGTAAAGGGGTTGCACTATAGCTAAAACAAAAGGTGCCATCATAATTAAAATGTCGCCGACTCCCTACAATCCACACTAATTCGGTTTGATAACGACCTTTAATTCGATGACAGGCAATGGCACTATGGCGGCTGGCAGTTTTAGTGAGGGCTTGGCGTATATCCCTAAGCCCTTCTTCGCTCATCCGAGCAAGCCAAGTTCGCCGTCCAATTTGGGTACCATAGTGGGATAGAATTCTCCGAGATCGCTTCCAAGCTGCCTTTTCACATTCACTGATAAAAAGTACGATCATCGCTGGGTAATCTCTTTAATGGCTTGGAATAGAAAAGTAATCGCATCACTTTGATCTAGCCATGCAATACAAGCTTGGCGCATTTGCTGATCCGACTGACCCGCCGCCGCCTGCTGAAAAGCAATAGGCATCACGCAAGTATCTTTAATGATATCTGCCACATCAAAGACCAATGCTCCTCGCCGGGTCATACCATGAATCAAAGGCAGTGCATGGGGAATTCCTAACACCCATAACACTACGGCACTAATGCCGTAAGCCAAATAATTACCGTGATCTAAATAACTATTAAAAGGATCTAGATAATCCCGTTTACCCGGATCTCGAGTAAAGTTTTTTACTTGAGTACATTGTGCCCACAAGCCATAGAGTTTTTTTGCAAATTCAGCCTCTCGGCTAAGGATAGCTTGGGTATCCTCTGCAGTTTCAATTTGAGAAAGATAATAGCTTGCTAAATCTTCAACTACAGATTGAGGAGGCTTTGGATCGGCTATCTTAAACCATCGCTTTAATAAGAATTCTGCCCGTTTTCTTTGAAAAATTTTTGCAGCGCCCAATCGTTTATGCTCATCTTGCCATAGAGTAATCCAAGCTTGGCAATACTCGGTAGGGCGATATTCATTCAAGCTTGCTAAAAATAAAGGCGTACCGCCACCGCCTACAAAAGCTACCATCACTTGAGCACTGGCTAATAATCGAGCAGCTGCTTGGGTAAGGGAAGTACCACTACCTAGCAAAATAACATTGGTGTTTTCTGGTGGAATCGAAAAAAATTTAGTCAGTGCCTTTTCGTCTCTGGCATAAACAACTCGTTCGTCTTTTGCCATAATTCGGCAGTGCTCTAAATAATAGAGTCCTTGTCGATGAGATGGAAGAATCGACATAAAATCACCCTAAGATATTTGCTTGATTATTAAAAACTCTCTAATCAGAGAGGTGAAAATTTACGTCAATATATGACAAAAACTTTACAAAAAAGTGACATTTAGTGTTAAATAATATGACAATTTTTGTAAAAGTATAATAATTATAATCACCCATGTTTATAGAAAACTTAAACCAATATCTTAACATTGATAAAAAATCTACTAAAGATTTTAAAGCAATTTTATTAAGACATAGTAGTGTACCTCTCTTTATAGCTGAGGATGAAATTCCTTTATTACTTAAAATTGCTTTAAGTCTTTGCTATGGAGACATCCCTTCTGATAAAGAATGGGAAATACTGCTTAATGAACAAGCAATGGAGGAGAGGGCAAAAGAAGCTTTAAGAGCAAAAGTTATTGATAAAACTATTGGGGGAACATTTATTTGGGCTGCATTAGTGACAGAGATAGGCACTCATCATCCTAAATCCCGTAACGATAAAATTAGCTCTGGATCAATTACTGCAACTAACCTAATCCCACCTCCTAAAAAACTAGGCTTAGTGACTTCTGCCCATCTTGAAAATATTAAAAGTCTTTCTGGATCAGGCAATGGTGCCTACGTTGCGCACTATCAATGGCTTAGTTTTACCTATGAAGACTCTCAGGGAACTCTTAGCATTCTTGAACGAGTAGCAAGACAAGATCAAATCTTAAAGCAAATTCTATTAGATCTTGGGATTTCTACAGAAGACTGGGATTATTTTCATCAAGCTGTAGTCAATCACTTCAGTACCTCTAATGATGCCCCGTTAGATCGCCAGCTAAAACAAATTTTTATTCCTGATCCTACCTGCGGTGGAGATGACTATCTTGTGATAAGCCCCCTATCTGCTACAAGGATGGTAGCTGCTTTCAAACAATATCGGGAAAAACTACGAGAAGAATCAGCATATATTGTTACCTCTTCATTAAAAGTAGGGGGTACTAAACCACAAAATGCAGGCAGTTTAATCAATGAACTAGGAGGGCATTTACATTTATTAAAAATGACTATACCTAGTGCTCACTTAAATAATAATTATTATCGGCGATTAAAACAATTGACTGCCTCAAGTGCTCCTTATTTATTTTTGCCTATAGCAAAAAAAGAGGCAGAAAAATTAGAAAAATGGTTAGAAATCGATTGGAATACTACCTATGGTAATCGCCAAGATCACTTAGATCAGTTAGAAAAAAAGATTTCAGCTTGGCTTATTCCAGAATTAGAAGCTCAAGATCAGTTTCTAAGCTGGATAGCCAGCCATCACCCGGATGCAATTAAAGCTAGAGAAAATCTTGAAACTAAACAATTACCTCATTGGGTAAATGTTTTGCTTGGATTAAATAGCTTGCCTATCAGTAACCAACAGTTTACCCAAGCATTACAAAAGGATGCGTATCAAGCCCTAACTTTTTATTTTAAATCTCTACTAGATGATGCTCTCTACCAGCTAGTTACAGATGCATTCAACCGTTCAATTAATTATTTACACCACTAGGGGGTTGCATGGATCAGTACTATTTATTATTACCTATGATAAAGATTACCAATATAAATTGGGAGAGTAGCCACTTAACGTGTTCCCTTCCTTTGACTGCCATTGCTGGATTTGCAGATTGCTTAGTTAATTTTGAGCTCGATAAGCATGCACCAGAAGCCAATACAGATTTAAAAGGATTTGCCGTATGCCTTCATGAAGGGGAAATTTATGACGGACTGACAAAAAACCCCTTAGCCCTATGCAAAGGCAATGGAAATAAACCAAATGAAGACGATTTGATAAATCCGCCGATTATTCCTGAACTCAAAGGTCACGCTATTTTGAGCTTAGTCATTAAATTAGAAGTAAGCAATAAATCTGCTATGGATGCTTGGATTGAACAAAGGGCAAATCAGATACTATATGCTTGCCGAATTGCTGGAGGAGATATTATTCAAGCAGGAAAGCCTCGAATTTTTTCTAAAATAAAAGAGCTCGCCCAAGCCATGAATCAATTACCTACTGGCTGGTTTATTAAAGACCGAGCAGAACTCATTGCTAAAGAAGAAGATCCTTTTAAAGCCCTCATGGATGCAGTAGCTTGGTTTCCTCCTGAAACCGATTCAGACTCAGCAGAAAAACAACCTAAGCAACGTCGCTATCCCGGCTGGCTTTATGCTACTTGTGTGGGTTATCAATTACTCGAAGAACCTCAAGATCGCCCCAATCGCAGTCATGGTGTAAAAGATAGCGATCCAGTTAATCATGCCTATGCAGAACCTGCCCATAGTCTTGCAGAACTTATTTGGGTGCGTAAGTTACTACCACTTTTCTCAAAAGAAACCTCTGATACTGATGATAACTGGCTTCAAGGATTACTTTGGGATTGGAAAACCCATCGGGAAAGTAAAACTGTCTATTTATCTGCCAAATAACAATTCGTTTTTAGAAAAAAACCATTTTATATTGAGGAGCACTTATGCCATCTGTAGAAATTCCATCTTTACTTAATTACACCCGCAGTATTGTCCCCAGTGAAGGGACATTCTGGATTAATCCAAATGATCCCCTAACAATTCAAGAAAAAACAGTACTAGGTACCATCGCCAATTACAGCGGTGTTTATAAAGGAAACAAACAACAAGACGAAGAGGCAATTAATAAACAAATGCTAGCAGGGGATAATAATATCCAACGGATAGATAGCTGCCATTTGCCATCGGGTACTGATACTTTTACCCTACGTTTTAGCCTTAAATTTCTGGCCAATGCCAATGCGCCAGAGAGCTGTAATATTCCAGAGTTTAGAAATGATCTAGAGGAAATTGCTGCACTTTATCAAGAAAAAGGAGGATTTAGCGTCCTTGCCGAGCGTTATTTTGCTAACTTAATCAATGGTAAATTTCTCTGGCGTAATCGCTACGGTGCTCAGCGTACTATTATGTTAAGTGCTCCTTTCCATAAAGATTTAAAAGAAGCTAGTTTTGATATTATTGATCAACCTCATTTACCTGAAGATAAAATAGCTGAATTCCAACCTTGGATTCATCATATTGCCGATGCTTTCAGTGGTAAAATTCCATTTTTTATCTTGGATGTTACTGCTAAAATTACCATAGGCGATGGTCAAGAAGTTTACCCCAGCCAAGAGTTTGTGGATAAAGGATCTCAAGGGGGAAAGGGGGGGAAATCAAAAACCCTATTTTCAGTCAAGGTTAATGGGCAACAAGTCGCTGCTATGCACAGCCAAAAAATTGGTAATGCCATTCGCACCATTGATAACTGGTATCCAGATGCCCATGCCAATCATCTTTTAGCCGTAGATCCTTTCACAGTAGACAAACGTAAAGCCACCACAGTACGTTTACCAGATAAGGAAAAGTCAGATTTTTACAGCCTGCTTAAAAATCCTGAAGAACTGAAAAAACAACTTCAAGACACCACAAACGCCAAAAATCTCAATGGCAACATTCACTATTTTATGGCAGTACTTATTCGAGGTGGAGTCTTTAGTGGTGAAAGTAAGAAAGAGAAAAAATAGGAGCATTTCGCTATGTTTTCAGAATACATTGAAATTCATGCCCAAGGAATAGCCGAAGACACTCACTTTATCTTAGGCAAACTATTTACTCGGATTCATGGCATTTTAAAATCCCACTCTCTAAACATTGCTTTAGGATTTCCAGATCTAAAAGAATACTCGCCGGGCAAACTCATCCGTTGTTTTGGTGTTACTAAAGATTTAGCTCAGTTAGAGCAAAACGATGGGCTACTTCAGCTTGAAAAGAGAAATATGATTTTAATTAACCCCATTGCCAGTGTACCCAAAAATCATGACAAAATAGCCTATCGGCGACTACGAGATCCAGAAAAAACAACCCATAGCTTTAAAAAACGACTGAGTCTTCGCAATGGGAAAAGAGGGATCCTACCCCACTTATCTCCCATTGATTTAAAAAACAACATCAATGACGTTGAAGAAAAGGAGAAGATAAAACGACCACCTTATTTAATTTTAGAGCGTAATGGGCAAAAGCTACCCATCCATATTGGTACAGAAAGACTAAAGCTTGATTTAGATCTTTGCCAATTTAATACCTATGGATTTGCAAAAAAGATGAAGGAATGCTACGCAGCAGTTCCTTCCTTTTAAACTTTCCTATTTTAAGGAATTTATTTTTTGTAATAAAAACAATAAACTAAATAATTAGTAAAAAAAGGAAGGTTTTTTATTGAAATTTAAGTATGCTGATCCTACTTTTAAAGCGAATTCTCAGATAAAACGTGGGGTTATGTTTGACTAGCTTTACAGGATCTTTAACAATTTTTACTGTTCACCGCCGGATAGGCGGTTTAGAAAAATGGATAAATAATCTTAAGTGGGATGGGGTGGTTCACCGCCGGATAGGCGGTTTAGAAATTGTATCCTAGTTCTTCAATGAAATCAAAGAGGTTCACCGCCGGATAGGCGGTTTAGAAATTCGCTGTAGTAAAGACTGTAGCATGAAACAAGTTCACCGCCGGATAGGCGGTTTAGAAAAGGGCATACATTTAGCACTCTGTGACTGATAAGTTCACCGCCGGATAGGCGGTTTAGAAATCAAAGATACAAGAGCACAGTAGAAAAATCTAGTTCACCGCCGGATAGGCGGTTTAGAAATATTTCGCTAAGTGCTTGATAACCCTAGAATTGTTCACCGCCGAATAGGCGGTTTAGAAAATACATAAAGGTCGTAGGGGTTTGAAATTTCACGTTCACCGCCGGATAGGCGGTTTAGAAATATAGCAAGTAGTATAGTGCTAACTTAACCCTGTTCACCGCCGGATAGGCGGTTTAGAAACCTCGTGAGGTGTAGGATCAGGGCATAACATAGTTCACCGCCGGATAGGCGGTTTAGAAATTCAAGCTGTACACAAGTAGAACCGATTACCCGTTCACCGCCGGATAGGCGGTTTAGAAATTCAAGCTGTACACAAGTAGAACCGATTACCCGTTCACCGCCGGATAGGCGGTTTAGAAATCCTCATCTCGGTGTCAAATTCGTTCTGCAAAGTTCACCGCCGGATAGGCGGTTTAGAAATTCAGAAACGTATCTGCTTGCTCGAGTTTCCCGTTCACCGCCGGATAGGCGGTTTAGAAATTATTAGGAGAATAAAAACGAATGACTAACACGTTCACCGCCGGATAGGCGGTTTAGAAAACGGATGCAGATAGAGTAATCGGCATCGCTGAGTTCACCGCCGGATAGGCGGTTTAGAAATAACACGCTGCACAGTAGAGCAACCATGATCGGTTCACCGCCGGATAGGCGGTTTAGAAAATTAACTTTGAAGCAGCAACGAGTTGTATCTGGTTCACCGCCGGATAGGCGGTTTAGAAATAGTGAATACGAACAAGCGACTTGGACACCTAGTTCACCGCCGGATAGGCAGCTTAAATTTATCTATTTTTATATATTTCTTTACGGTGACCTATACGAAGGATTAAGATTTGTATCTCTTGATCTTGTATATTACAAATTATTCTGTGGTTGCCTACTCGATATTTCCAAAAATTTCCCAACTTTGATCCTTTAAGTATTTGACCGATACTACGGGGGTTATCTAGTAAAGTAAGTCTTTTCCGTAAAAAAGATATGATTCTTTTAACTGCGATTCGATCAAGATCGGCTAGTTCTCTTATTGCTTTATCACTAATTTTAATTTTCCAAGTCAATGTTTTTTTCTAAATCCTCTAAACTCTGCCACTGACCATGTCCTGCTCGTATCTCTGCTAATCTTTGCTCTGCTAAGTGCAGATCCTCTAAGCTATCTAAATACTCTGTGATTGCTTCACGGATATAATAATCTTCAGTGTGCCCCGTTGTCTTAGCAAGCACTGCTAATCGGGTTTCAATATTCTTAGGTAATTCAATTTTAATCATTATTTAATCTCTCGTAAGTATCTTGTTACTCTAATAAATTTCCCATTATAAAAAAACGTAAAGATAAATTACAGCTCAATCCTATTTACTGCCGAACAAAAAGTTCGGAGAATCTTATGAAAGATATTTAACCTAAATACTTGTATAATCACTGGTTAATTACTTAATTAAAAAAATAAATATATAGAGCACTGTAATGAAAAAACTGTTTTTTATACCTATCCTCTTCATTCATATTCAAGCAAAAGCATGGGTTGATAATCTTGCTAATGATTCTTTGGAAGGTTATCCCATCTATTCTATAGGGGTAATCAGTGAAGATGGGGATGAGGAGCTTATTTTTGATTGTAGTAAAAATGGGGTAGAGAGCACTTTATTGCTTAATGAAAAGATTACCGTAATTTATACAAGCTATCTTGCCTATGATGCTTATGCAGGGTTTTATGATGGAAAGAAGCCTGAATTATATCGAGATATTGTCTATAAAATTGATAATAATCGTGTAGAGCGATCAGGAAGTAATATAGTTCGCCACGATATAGGGTTATTAAAATTACGTGGGACTATGGATAGATATTCTCCTTGGGACATCCTCCGTCAAATGAAAGATAAGTCAGAAATCACCATGCAGGTAGAGGGACTAACTATGGACTTTGATATTAGTGGGGTCAGCGAATATTATCCTAAATTTAAAGAATACTGCAATTTCTAAAATAGAAATGATATTAATTTGATTAAGTAGATCGTAGAGAATCTACGATATTCATCCGTGCTGCACGGACTGCAGGTAAAAATCCACCGATCAATCCCATAAATAAAGAGAAAATAATGGCTTGTCCCATAATTTTCTCTGTCAAAATAAAGCTAAAGGCAAGTTCTGAGAAGGTTTGCCAATTCATGGTGGAAATGGTGAAGAATTGCATAAATGAAGCTATAAGTAAACCTATTGAACCACCAATTAGGCTTAAAGCAAGGGATTCTAGAAGAAAAGCAGATAAAATACTGCTTCTTGGAAAACCAAGAGCACGAAGAGTGCCAATCTCTGTGGTACGGTTTGCCACAGATGCGTACATGGTAATCATAGCACCAATCATGGCACCGATAGAGAAAATAATACTTAAAGATACTCCTAAGACTTTCAGAAATCGTGACATCATTTCTGATTGTTCAGCATAAAAAGTAATTTCTCGCTTTGCTAGAATGGTCAACCGTTGGTCGCTTTCTAAAAGGGTTTTGGTTTGCTCAAAAGCACTAGGATCGGCTAATTTAAAAATTATAGAAGAATAAGCATTACGGCGAAAGGCTTGCATCAGTTGATTGACATCTCCCCATACTTCAGAGCTAAATCCTGTTTTTCCTCCATCAAAAATACCCACAATGGTCCATTTATTCATACCGAGATGAATTTGATCCCCCACATGAGTACGGCTAAAACTCTCTGCTAGCTTATTGCCTACAATGACTTCACTTGCTCCGGGGCGAAACATTCTTCCTTCAATAAGATGAACTTGGGGGCGCAGTGCTAATCCCGTACTAGAAATTCCCCGAACGGTCACATTAGAGGGTTTGCTAGTCATTTTTTTAGGGAGCACAATCAGTACAATGAGCTCTTTTGAAATGAGCCTTTCTCCTTGAGAGTTATAAGCTATTTTAGGTAAGCTAGTAATGATTCCTGTTTGCTCTCGATCAATAGTACTTTGTACTTCGGTTTCTGCTGCATGGCGAAGTACAATCATGTTATCTGGACTACCGGTAGCGACCAAGGTTTCTTTTAACCCAGCAGAGAGCATGAGTACAGTGGCAAAGACGAAAACCACTAAACTCATGCCAATAGCAGTGAGTAGGGCAGTGAGCTTGCGTGTCCAAAGATTACGAATAATGTAGATAAAAGGAATCTTCATGAAAAATGAAGGCGCTAACCAATATCTCGAAAACCACTCAGGATAGGGGTAGTTGCTCCACGCCAAGCAGGGATTGCCGCTGCACTTAGTCCTACCATAATGGCAGCACCAATAGAAAGCCAAGCAGTTTGAGTAGTTACCCTAAAGACAGGAAAGAAAGTACCTATTTTAGTGACAAAAATATGGGCCGTGGGATAAAGAAGAATAAGCCCTAAAATACCTCCCGTGATAGCAATAATGAAGGATTCTCCGAAAACCAATAGTGCAATAAAATTGCCAGAGAATCCGAGTGCTTTTAAGGTAGCATATTCCCGTTTTCGTTCTCTAGCACTCATTGCCATGGTATTTGCCATAATTGCCATAATGATAATAATCACTAGAAATGAAACAATTTTAATCACGGTAACGATGGCCTCTGTCATAGCAACAAAACTGAGCTGAAAGACTTTTTCCGTTTCAGTGAGAGTTTCTGCAGGGGAATTTTTAAATTGACTATCAATTTCCTGAGAAATTTTAGCTGCTTGGCTAGAATCCTCTAACCCAATAATATAGATTCCCACGTGATCCACGTTTTCATTGGTCGCTTTGCCTTCTTTAATCCGCTCATTTAAAAGCTGCCAATGAAACATAAATAGGGTTTCATCGACCCCTTTTGTCTCTCCTCGATAAATTCCCCGAAGGATAAAATTCCAGTTTCCGGGGTAAATCACACCTCGAATTGGAATCGTATCCCCGATTTTCCAACCATACTTATTGGCTAATCGTTCACCTGCTACTACTCCTTGTCGATCAAGAAAGAAGGCTTTTTTCTGATCGACAGGAAGTACATATTCAGGATAAAGATCAAGATAACTTCTAGGTTCAATGGCAAATTGGGGGAAAAAATTTTTTTCACTGATATAAATACCGCCAAACCAAACGGAATAACTAATCGTCGACACTCCTTTGGTTTGTTGAATTTTATTTTTATAACTTAGGGGCAGGGGGAAAAGTAGAGAAATAGCATTGCGGGTGATTAAGCGAGCAGCTGAAGCAGATTCTGCCTTACCATACCAGGCATCTACTACGGTGCGTAGTAAACCAAAAGCACTAATGGCGATCACAATCCCAATCACGGTAAGTAAGGTGCGAAGTTTTTGCCGAAAGGCATTACGGGTAATGAGTAGTAGTAAATAGGACATGAGCAAGTAGCCTAAGAAATCATTATTGATTCAGCACTCCTTTATCTAGATGTTTTACCAAGTGAGCACAATCTGCAGCCGCTTGATCGTGGGTAACCATAATAATAGTTTTTCCTAAATCCCGATTAAGCTGTTGTAATAATTTAAGAATGTCTTTTGCCGATTCCCTATCTAAATCTCCAGTAGGCTCATCGGCAACAATGAGGGTAGGGTCAGTCACTAAAGCACGGGCAATAGCTACTCGTTGTTGTTGCCCACCTGAAAGTTGAGAAGGATAGTGATCCATTCGATCTTTAAGTCCAACAATGGTAAGTACTAGGGAAGCGTGCTCCTTTCTTTCTTTACGAGTTAAATCAGTGAGGGATAAAGGTAACTCCACATTTTCAAGTGCGGTAAGTACCGGCATTAAATTATAAAACTGAAAAATAAACCCTACATGTTCAGCTCGCCATCGTGCCAAATCTTTTTCCGCTAAGGTAGCAATATCTACCCCATCTACATATAATTGTCCGCTGCTTGGGGTATCAATCCCCGCTATTAAATTCAGTAGAGTACTCTTTCCAGAGCCAGATGGCCCCATCAAAGCAATAAATTCTCCATCAGTAATAGTTAAATTAATGTCTTCAAGGACAGGTACGGTTTGATTACCCCGTTGGTAGAATTTACTGATTCCTTTTATTTCTACCATACCAATAGATACTAATCCGTAATAGGAAGAATACGAGCGTTGTCTTTAAGGGTTTCCGGTGGGTTAATCACAACTTCATCATCTAGGTTAAGCCCTTGTTTAAGCACTACCGAATCTCCCCAAGCTTCTCCTAGTATTAGGGTGGTTAAATGAGCAATATTATCTTGAATCTGAAAGGCATAATTTTGATTGTTTTTAGTCACAATGGCTGTTTTAGGAATGACAGTACGAGGTGTTAAATCTTCAGGTGAAAGAGCTTGAGATAAGAAAGAAACCCTAGCACTCATATCAGGTAAAATCCGCTTATCTTGATCAATAAAGCTAATTTTTACTAGTACCGTAGCCTTAGATCGATCTACGGTAGGAACAATCATGTGGACACGACCACGAATACGCTTATCTGGGAAGGCATCAAATTGGATTTGGCAAGGTTGGTGGATTTCTACCTGCATCAGGTTTGCCTCTGATACATCTGCTTCTATTTGTAAGGTACTCATGTCTGCCATAGAAACCACTGCTCCTTTGGATTGAGTAGCTGGGGAGAGAGGAACAATCACATCACCTACATCGGCATGTTTTTCTAAAATCACCCCATCAAAGGGAGCACGGATCAAAGTATACTCTACAGCAACTTTAGCAGCCTGATAGGCTGCTTTAGTAGCAGTAATAGTTGCTTCTGCACTTTGTATAGCTGCCTTTGCAGTATTATAACGAGCTTCGGCTGCATCATAGGCAGACTGGGTTGCCAACTTTCTTTTTGCTAACCCTACCAATCTGGTCAGCTCGATTTGAGCATTTTCTAATTCTGCTTGAGCTTCCAATAGACCTGCTTTAGCTACAGCAATATTAGCTTTGGCTTGAGCTTGTGCTGCTAGTACATCTTGATTTTCCAGTTGAGCAATAATATCCCCTTTTTTTATATGATCGCCTTCCTCAACATTTAATACTTCTAATTGCCCAGTACCTTTAGAGGCAATATCTGCTTTGGTTTGAGGCACTACATAACCGGTAGCATTGAATAAAGTGTAATTTTGAGCAGGATAAACTTGAGAAATGGTACTTATTTTTACTTTAATTCCTTTATGGAAAAATTGAATGTAGAAAAATGAGGAAATGCTAACGAATAAAAAAGAAAAAATAACTAACCATTTATATTTTATTTTAGATTTATTATCTTTATCCCTATGGCGAGCAATTTTTAGCTTTTCTAATTCCTCCATGAAATTGTCAATTTAAAGTATTTTTACTTAGCTTGTTTTTTTACTCTCTGCCATTTTGCTCTAGCAATTTCTATCACCATAGGCAGGATAGAGAGGAAAATAATCCCTAAAATAACCTTTTCAAAATTATTTTTTACAAAGGTGTTATTTCCAAACCAATAGCCAGCAAAGATAAGTAATAGAACCCATAGACTACCGCCAATAACGTTGTAGGAAAGAAATTTTCTATAGTGCATGTAGCCAATACCAGCAACAAATGGAGCAAAGGTTCTTACAATAGGAACAAAGCGGGCTAGAATAATTGTTTTTGCTCCATATTGTTCAAAAAAATTATGAGTTTTATTTAAATGCTTAGGATTAACTAGCGGTTTTCCCCTAAAATGCCAATCTAATACCTTATGTCCAAATAATTTGCCGATAGTATAATTAACCGTATCTCCTAAAATAGCAGCAGTGATTAGTAAAACAAATGCTATCCATATATTTAATCCATCTTCATGGGCTGTAAAAACACCTACGGTAAATAGTAAAGAATCCCCAGGAAGAAGTGGCATAACCACTAGACCAGTTTCAATAAAAATGATTAAAAATAAAATGGCATATACCCATATTCCATACTGGGCAAGCATGGCACCTAAGTGAGTATCGAAATGGAGAAAGAAACTTAAGGAATGGCTTAACATAAATGAAATTAGAGATTGTTTTTAAAGTTATGATGATGAATTCTAATTTATTTTTATGCTTAAATTAAGGAAGTAGAGAAAAAATATATTTATGCTATTTCATTACCAATCTCAAGGGGAAGGTGTTCCTTTAGTTATCTTACATGGTCTATTTGGTTCTATGAGTAACTGGCGTAGTATAGCATCTAAATTTTCAAATGATTTCAAGGTGATTACCCTTGATTTACCTAACCATGGTTATTCCCCTGCACAGGATTTTTTTAACTATCGGACTTTAGCACAAGATATTGCTTATTTTCTAATTGAAAATAATTTTAGTCCAGCCATTTTACTTGGCCATTCTTTTGGTGGAAAAATTGCGATGCAATGTGCCTTAGATTTTCCCGATCAGGTAAGCAGTTTAATTGTAGTAGATATTGCTCCTAGGGCTTATAATTCCTCTCATAATTTTATTTTTGATGCCTTAGCTTCATTAGACCTTTCACACTACAGTAGCCGATCTGAGATTGATAAAGTGCTTTCTTTAAAAATTATGGATGTGAAAGTACGGCAGTTTTTATTAATGAATTTAGAGAAAACCAAAGAATCTTATTTTTGGCGTATTAATTTGTTTAATTTAAGAAATAATTATCAAGAAATTTGCGCACCTATTATAGGAAACCATCCGTATAAAGGTAAAAGTTTGTTTATAAAAGGGGAAGATTCTAGCTATATTGCCTCAGGTGATGAGCAAGAAATTTATTGCTGGTTTCCTTATGGCGCTATCTACTCTATCCCGAATGCAGGCCATTGGGTGCATGTTGATTCCCCTAAGTTATTTTTAGAGACTATACTAGCATTTCTAAAATAATATCTTGTTTATCAAAATGACTTTTAAGCAGGAAAAAATAAGAACAGCAGTCATTGGCGTAGGCTATTTAGGGAAATTTCACGCCCAAAAATATGCCCACTTACCTCATTCAGATTTTATTGCTGTTGTAGATATCGATCATGATTCAGCTCATCGTACTGCTCAGGAATATGGTGTGCTAGTTTTTACTGATTATCATGATTTATTTGGAAAAGTAGATGCAGTTAGTATTGTAGTTCCCACCGAGTATCACTATCAAGTAACTAAAGACTGTCTAGAAGCAGGTATCCATGTCCTATTAGAGAAACCTATTACCCCTACCCTTGAACAAGCCGATGATCTCATTCGGATCGCAAAAGAAAATAAATTAATTTTTCAAATAGGGCACTTAGAGCGGTTTAACGCAACTACTCTTGCCCTTAAGGAATTTATTGACGATCCAAAGTTTATTGAGTCCCACAGACTTGCTCATTTTAATCCTAGAGGAACAGATGTTAGTGTCATATTGGATTTAATGATTCATGATATTGATATTATTTTAAGCATAGTCAATGCACCTGTTAAAGAAATTCGCGCTAATGGAGAATCAGTGCTTACTCGAGATACAGATATTGCTAATGCTCGGATTTTATTTGAAAATGATTGTGTTGCTAATGTAACTGCTAGTCGAATCAGTATGAAAATACAGCGTAAAATGAGAATTTTTCAAAAAGATGCTTATATTTCCGTAGACTTTCTTAAAAAGAAATTAAGTATCTTCCGTAAAGGTACAAGAGAGGCTTTTCCAGGGATACCAGAAATTACTAGTAAGGTGCATTATTTTGATCGCAGTGATGCCATTATGTCTGAAATTGATTCTTTTTTACAGATCATCATCACACATGGTAAACCAGTAGTCAGTGGAAAAGAGGGTAGAGAAGCACTTGCGGTTGCGCTTCAAATTAGTCAGCTACTTAAAAATTAAAAATAAATAAAATTAATTTAGAAAAATATTCTATGCTACCCATGGTAGATTTAACAGCACAGTATCAGGTGCTTAAGGAAGAACTTAATGAAGCGGTATTACACACTTTAGCTAATGGTCAATTTATTCTTGGTCCTAATGTAGAGGATTTTGAAAAAGAAGTAGCAGCTTATTTAGGTGCACAATATGCCATCAGCGTTGCTTCTGGTACAGATGCCCTTCATTTAGCACTCATTGCTGCAGGAATTAAAGCTGGGGATGAGGTGATTACTTCTCCCTTTACTTTTATTGCTACAGCAGAGGCTATTTGTTATGTAGGAGCTCATCCAGTATTTGTCGATATAGATGAAAAAACATTTAACTTAGATACTAACCAAATAGAAGCAGTGATTACTCCTGCTACTCGAGCTATCTTGCCTGTCCATTTATTTGGGCAGGGGGCAAATATGGAGCGTTTACAGGTAATTGCTGATCAACATGAGTTACTTATCATAGAGGATTGTGCCCAATCTTTTGGTGCAGAGATTAATGGAAAAAAAACAGGCACGCTAGGATTTACTGGGTGTTTTAGTTTTTTTCCAAGTAAAAATTTAGGCTGTTATGGAGATGGGGGACTTATTACTACCTCCTCTGAAGAGATTGCCGAACACCTTAGGGTACTGAGAAATCATGGAAGCTCAAAGCGCTACCATCATACCGAATTAGGCTTTAATAGCCGTTTAGATGAATTACAAGCAGTGATTCTACGAGTCAAACTAAAATATATTGATCAATTTAATCAAGCAAGAAACCAAATCGCTCAACAATATACACAAACACTTATTAATCTACCTCATTGTATTCCTCCTTATAAAGAAGCGGGAAATACCCATGTATATCATCAATATACCTTACTCTCTGCCTATCGAGATGAAATAATGAAAGCATTTACAGAGCAGCACATTGCTTCAGCTATTTATTATCCTATTCCATTACATCAACAGATTGTTTTTAAACAAAAATATCAAGATGTACATTTTCCAGTCAGTGAGCAAATTGCTAAACAATGCTTATCATTACCTATTTTTCCAGAAATGAGCAAGCCTCAGATAGAGCAAGTGCTTAATGTTGTTCAAGGTGTGTTACTTGGAAAATGATCAGCATTCACAGTTAGTTGCTATTGTCGCAGGAGAGGCTTCTGGGGATCATCATGGGGCTGATTTAGTCTCTAAAATACGAGAAACCTCATCTAAACCGATTCGTTTTTGTGGCATTGGTGGATCCCATATGAAAGCTGCTGGGGTAGAAGTATTACATGAATCAGCCCACCTAGCAGTGGTAGGGATAGTAGAGATTTTTTCTCACTTTAGAAAAATTTATAGTGTATTACGAAAGATGCGGCAATTTCTTAAAGAAAACCGTCCTGATTTATTAATTTTAATAGATTATCCAGAATTTAATTTACGACTTGCTAAAACTGCAAAACAGCTAGGGATAAAGGTTCTATATTACATTAGCCCCCAGATATGGGCATGGCGAGAGCATCGTGTCCATCAAATTGGGAAGCTAGTAGATATGATGGCAGTCATTTTCCCGTTTGAAATACCCTTTTATGAACGATCCGGGGTTCCTGTTTGCTTTGTAGGTCATCCCTTAAAAAATAAGGTAAAAAGCAATTTAACTCGTAATGAAGCACTAATTAAATTTGGATTAGAATCTCGCTACCCAACTTTAGGATTGTTTCCCGGTAGTAGAAAAAGTGAAATAAAACTAATTTTACCTGTATTAATTCAAGCTGCAGAGAAAATCTCTTCAAAGATACCTAATACTCAGTACTTGTTGCCCTTAGCATCTACACTGACTGAAGCAGAACTAGCACCTTTCTTGATACAGAGTACAGTGCCTATTCAAGTGATTTCTAATCGCCCTTATGATGTGATGGTAGCTTGTAATGGTATCGTTGCAGCCTCAGGAACAGTGACATTAGAAGTTGCTTTAATGGGAATTCCTATGGTAGTGGTGTATAAAATGAAATCTTTGACTTATTGGGTAGGTAGATTATTAGTTAAAATAAAGTATATTGCACTGTGCAATATTATTGCAGAGGATAGAATAGTCACTGAGCTTATTCAAGCGAAGGCTACGCCTGATCAAATAGCAAAAGAAATTTTAGATTTGCTACACAATAACGATAAAGTTGGGACTATGAAAAAAAAATTCAAAATAGTTAAAGATAGACTAGAGGTACCATCGCAAATAAGTATAAGTAATCTTGCTTTAGAGATGCTAAATACTATTTAGATTTAATTATTTTATTTTTGAATCTTCCTTTTCTACAGCAAAGCGATGAAACCCTCGCTTCGATTTCACTAAAAGCCAATTTCTAAGATAAGTAATTTCTGGAGTATTCTCTAAATTACTCAAATCTCTATTACCATTACGTAACTGCCAAAAAGCTTGCTCTAATACTCGATAGTGCTGACCCTGAATACCGCCACGACGTAGCCCTACTACATTTAATCGGTAATGGTGCACTGGATGACCACCTACAATAGTATATGGAAAAACATCTTGGCCTACCGAGCCATTGCCTTGTACCATTGCGTAAGCACCTATCCTTGCATATTGGTGTACGACCGCTGATCCTCCTAAAACTGCCCGATTGCCTATTTCTACATGACCACCTAGTAAAGCATTATTAGTCAAAATGACATGATTGCCAATAGAGCAGTCATGAGCAATATGGCTATACGCCATGAAATAGCCATCATTTCCTATTTTCGTAGGGCGATCTGGGTGAGTTGATCGATGAATAGTCACTCCTTCTCGTAAAATATTACGATCCCCAATGGAGACCCATGTTTCTATATTTTTATCAAAAGAGAGATCTTGAGGGAGATCGCCAATAACGACATGGCTATGAATTTTATTTTGCGTGCCTAACTGTACATAGGAATGAATAACTACATGAGAGCTAATACTTGTTCCATCTCCTATTGTTACTGGAGCATGGATAACTGTATATGGTCCTACTGTAACATTTTTTCCTAACGTGGCATTTGGATCAATAATTGCGGTGGAGTGAATACTCATAGGGTAGGGCGATTTGAAAAAGTTGGAGATCTATTGATATAATTTACCAAGTATTTCTTAGTTCTCTTAGTTTTAAGAAAATGATTTCAGGGTTAATATCAGCTAAATCTGGAAAAATTATTTGCAGGCTATTAATAATAGATGAGCTATGTAAGCGAAAAAATGTGTTAATTTCTTTCTCTAGCCCTAGGGTAGATACAAAAGGGCTGCTAGGATTTTGGTGCTGTACTTTGTGCAATAAGGAAACTGCTTGTTTATTATCAGTTTCATAATGGAGAGTGAAGTTTAGGTTATTTACAATATACTCGTGACCTGGATAGATCTGAGTATTATCGGGAAGTTTAGCAAGCTGATTAATAAACGTATGATAAAGTACGCTTGGATTCCCCCCATTGTGACAATTACCCGCACCTGCATTAAACAATGTATCACCACAAAAGAGAGCAGGGATATCTGTATGGGCATATAAACAAATATGGCTTAGGGTATGCCCAGGGGTATCTAGCACTTCCAGTTCAACTGTTCTACCTACTGTAACTTTATCTCCTGCATTTAATCCTTGATCTATACCTGTAATCTTATTCTTTGCATTACTATGAGCAAGTAACTTGGCTCTAGTTTGAGCAATAAGTTTCTGGTTACCTCCTGTATGATCTTCATGCTCATGAGTATTTAATATTTGGGTAATCTGCCATCCATGATTTTTAGCGATTGCTAAACATTTAATGTGGTCAAGAGGATCAATAGCAAGAGCTTCACCCGTTTCTGGGCAGGCAATAAGGTAATTAAAATTACGATAGGCATTCCCTGTCCAAATCTGTTCAACAATCATGAGCTACTCTTAAAGTAGTTTAGTTTGCTGGAGATTTAGTTTTGTCAGCAATAATTAAATCAAGCTCTTGTTTTAGCCGAGGTAGAATCTCAGTGTATCGAAAACTTCCTAAAGTTTCCGTTCCTTTCTTAAGATTTACTGCTTTAGGACCACACCAAAGCCCAAGATCTGCATCATCTGTCTCGCCAGGACCATTTACTCGGCATCCCATCACTGCAATGGTTACTGCATAGTCTGCGGCGTATTCTGTCATTGCTTTTACTTCATGAGCTAGCTCGATAAACGCTTCATTTTCCACTCGAGAGCAGCTTGGGCAGCTAATAATATTTAAACTCTTAAGCCCATAGTCTACTACACTGCGTACTCGTCCTGCAGCAATATCAGCAATAATTTTCCGTCCTGCTTCTATCTCCTCACCTTTACGATCAAAAGGTAAAGTAAGAGAGACTCGTACAGTGTCTCCAATACCTCGACTGATAAGCTGCTCGAAAGCAATTCTGGTTTTGATAATTCCATCCGGTGGCATGCCTGCCTCTGTTACTCCTAAATGAAGGGGAATATCCGGACGTTCAGCGGCAAAACGCTTATTTAACTCGATGACTTTACTGGGATCGGAATCCTTTAAAGAAACACAATATCGAGTAAACCCTAGATTATCTAAAAATATACAGTGATCAAATGCACTGGCAAGCATGGGAGAAATAGAATCCCCTTCAGGAAATGCTGCTGCTTTATTTGGATCTACCGATCCGCCATTTACTCCAATTCGGATAGCGCAGTCATTTTCTCCAGCCACATCTACAAGAAATTTTACTTTGTCCTGCCAAGGTTTATTCTTTTCATGATGGTATAAATGACCAGGATTATAGCGAATTTTATCTACATGGGGTGCTACATCTTTAGCAAGACGGTAATTCTCTTGCAGATCAACAGATAGATTAGCTTTCGTTTGAGAGCGAATTTTAGCAAGTGCTTCTACATCTTTTTTTGTATCTGCTGCAATACGAATAATATCTGCTCCTGCTGCAACTAAATTACTTACTTGCTTAGTAGTCGCCTCAATGTTTTGTGTATGAGTAGCACACATGCTCTGTACTGCAATTGGATTTCCATCACCAATAGTAATACTGCCAATAGCAACAGCTCGAGTAGGGTTACGTGGCACTTTCAAGGTTTACGCTCCTTTAAACTTAAATATCTTTTATGAATTATTAAATAATAGTTCGTTACTAATATAGCTATCAAAATTGTTTAAGAGAGCTAGAGAGTTTATAAAAAAATTGTCTATATTCCCCTTAAAGAAGTAGATTTCTCTGGATTTGAAGTAAGTAATGCAGGAAGAAAAATTAAAGTACATAGTAGAGTAAATACGATACCAATAGTAAGAATTAATCCCATACTAGCCATTCCTGGATGAGAAACTAGAAGTAAATTACCAAGACTAAACATAGTAGTTAACGTAGTAAACACTAAAGCACGACTTGTACTGGTACGAAGTAAATCATTTCGATCATTAGGGGCTTGTCGTACTCTCTCTACCATATAAATACCGCTGTCTACACCCACTCCAAGTAATAGAGGTAAAGCAACTACATTAGCAAAATTAAAATAAATATGAAATGTAGCCATAGTAGTACCTAATAATAAACCCGCAAGTGCAAGTGGTACCAAAACTAACAGAACATCTTTAAGGCTACGTAGCAAAAGAAACAATACAACTATAATTGCAATAAGTGCATAAGAGAAAGCATGCTGTAAAGCATCGACAATAGCTTCTCCAGATCTAAGCTGAAGTACTAAGGGGCCCGTTGCACTAGGAGATATCTCATGAATTTTATTTACAAACCTACGTAAAGACTGAAGATCATCAATATCAAAATCTTTTGTAGGAAAAATTTCTACTCGATGAGTACCATCTGCTGCAATCCAGCGATCCCTAAGATCAGAGGGTAGGATATTCATCGTAATTGCTTCAGCTTTTAGAGAGTTTTGTAGCTGACTTAAGTTTTCAGGCAACGTATCTAATAAGTTATGTTCTAGACGAAGCAACGTTTGCTTCTGAGTAGCTTGATCTTCCTGTTCAATAGTAGAAACCAAATATTGGATATCTTCTTCAAGGCGTTGAATTGCTAAAAAATCCTTAGGAGAAGGATCTTTTAAATAAGAATCCAAGGTATGAAGAAATGTATTTAAGGTAGGCAGAACTTGCTTAGGATCAGGATCAGCACTTGGCTTTATTGATGCATCTAATAAAAGTGGACCTACAAGTAAACTTAAATCATCAATGGTCTCTAACTTTTCTTCTTGATCATCAGGTATAAAGTCTTTAGCAGTGATTACCTTGTCTACTGAGTCTATTTTTTTAGCCAGCAAGGCAATTTTTTGAGCCTCTTCCGCATTAGAAGCAAGTATAATAGCACTCCACATAGGAATAGTTTCAGTTTTCATCAGCTCTCTTATTGTAGAAACTGATTCTGAATTAGGGTTGCGCAAATTAAGCGGATCGTAATCAAACCTTACTTGAGGTAGAAAGGGTAGAGTTGCTAACCCTAATATTAAGCCTCCTAAGAGAATTTGTTTCCTATACCGTAATGGCCAGCTATATATAAAATTAAATTTACTTTCGGTCTTTGATTCGTAGATATTTGAGATATTTTTAACAGGTAAATAGCGTAGTATGGCAGGAAGGAGAAGCAAGGTAAGGCTCAGGTTAATAAACATTCCTGTGCCTGCAATTAAGCCTAATTCGGCAACACCAGAGAATTTAGTAGGGATAAATGAATAAAAGCCAATCATAGTAGTAACAGCACATAATATAAGGGCAATCCCAGTTTCAGATGCTGTTATTTTCAATGCTTTTAGTCTATGTGCTCCCTGATTTACAAGCTGCTGATAGCGCATACAAAATTGAATATCGTATTCGGTACTTAGCCCAACATAAAGTACACCAAACGCAGTTGAGATAATATTGAGATGCCCGATATAAAATGCAGCAAACCCTGCGGTAAGGGTTAGACCAACTACTAATCCTAATAAAATAGTAAGTGAAAATGCGATTGATCGAAGCCCTATATATAATAAGGTCCCTGTCATGATCAGGGCTAAAATCCCAGCAAGGGTATTTCCTGTTAAAGCACTTTCTAATTCTTCATGGGCAAGATCTACATCACCGGTAAGCCGTATTCTCACTCCGTGTTCAGGATCTAAATGATGAGATTTAGCAACATCTCTAATCTCATCAATGGCATCCTTTGCAGGCAGCATCTGGCTGTAATCCATCTGAGGCTGCACAATAATAAATTGACGCTCTCCACTCTTTGATAAAGAAGATCCTCGATTCATAAGCTCTTGCCAAGAAAGCAAGTGAGCCTGTCCTTTTAAAGTACTTTCTATAGTTTCATTAATAGAGGAGAAAATTGATTCTAAATCAAGAGTAGTTTCTTTTTTCTGTTTTGCAGAAATAATATCATCGAGCATCCCAAAGAAATTATTTAATGTGGGATCTTGAGTCAATTTACCTAGAAACGGTTGTGCCTCAGCTAGATTATCTGATACTTTATCTAAATCTTTGAGATCTAGATACATCAATCCATTGCGTTTGAAGAAATCATTTGATTCAGGTGCATAAACACTTTTAATGAGAGAATTTTTCTCAAGTGCGTTAGTAAGCTGCTTAGTAGCGTCCCAAGTATGTTCTGGAATATCCCCCTCAACAAGGATGAGTAAAGTATCCTGATATTGAGGAAATAACTTATCATAATTTTTGCTTGCTATACGGAAAGGGAGATCTGGAGACAAGATATTTCCTGTATCCATATCTACACCTAAATGCCCTGATACGTAAAAAAGCACCCACCCTGAGAATAAAAGGGTAGACATGATAACCCAAAGAGAAAAGCGATACACTACATGAATACATTGGGTAATAAAACGAGTAACAAAATGACTAGCAGCCTTAGCAAAAGAATTTTCTTTCTCTCTTGGCAAATGATCAAACATGATAAAAGATGGTTTTATATTAAAATTTTACTTACTTTCCTTAGCAATCGCAGCTTCTCGATACTGCTTACTTTTTTCTTTAACCTGATCAAGTAACGCATCATAGCCTTGTGTTTTAATGACTTGGCGATATTCAGTTCTTCTAACTGCTAAATCACTTACCCCATCAGCAATTACATTGACGATACGCCAGTTACCATCTATGTTTCTCAGAAGATAATCAAATATAACATTAGTATCATCATGGTTAGTTAGTCTACTCCTAACTCGCATCCCTCCCTTTTTAAGGGGATATTCGCCTTCAATATTAAATTCTTCATTACTATAACCATCAAAATGACGTGCGTAATCCGAAATAGATAAAATTTGGAATGCATCAACAAATTGAATACTCTGCTCATCTGTAAGGGACTTCCAAGAAGATCCAAGGGTATAACGAGCAATGAATGGGATATCTAAAGTTTCTGTTACTACAGGTAAAAGTTGTTTATAGCGACCATCGAAACCTAGCTTCTTAGCATTTTTCATTACAGATAAAAGCTCTGCTTGTAACTTTTCAATAACTGAAGAAGGTGCATCCGCAAAGGTTGAGGGTGTTATTAACAAAAACAAAATACCTATAAATAGTGATGTAACCCTCATTCCTACTAACTTTCGATTCATAATGCTGTTTTTAATTCCGTATATAATTACAGTTATTAATGGTATAGCTAAAGCCTACAGATCTTGTACCTGTTTCAATAATTAAATATCCCTTAATTAAAGAGATATTAAGATATATCTTCTCCCTTCTGAGATAAATGGGTTTCTATTGGTGTTGGAGAAGCCGTTTGTTTTTGTGAATACTTAATTGGTAGCTCTGGGACCAAGGGACCTTTTAATTTAGGACCTCTCAGAAATACGGAAAGTGCTTTTATAGGATGTGCCACAGTATCATTCACCGCAGTAGGTTCATAGCCACAATGAGCCATACAATTAGCACACTTAGGATGATTTCCTGTGCCATATCTTTCCCATTCTGTCTCCTCCATTAATGCCTTAAATGTGGGAGCATATCCCCCTTCTGAGAACAGATAACAAGGTTTTTGCCAACCAAAAATATTACGGGTAGGATTACCCCAAGGAGTACACTGATAGCTTTGATTTCCCGCTAAAAAATCTAAAAAAAGACTAGACTGGTTAAATCTCCATTTGTGTCCTTCACCAAGACGGAAAATATCTCTAAATAAACGCTTACTTGCAGCCCGTTGGAGAAAAATATCCTGCCTAGGTGCATGCTCATAGCTATATCCTGGGGAAATAGTAACACCTTCTACGCCCAACCCCATACAATAATCGAAAAACTCAGCTACCTTTTTAGAATCTGCATTTTGAAATAGAGTACAATTTATAGTGACCCTAAACCCTCGTTCAAGACATAATTTAATTGCTGTAACTGCCCGATCAAATACGCCATCTTGGCATACAGAGGCATCATGTTCTTCTTTTAAACCATCTAGGTGAACTGAAAAAGTAAGATAAGGTGAAGGCGTATAATCTTTTAATCTTTTAGACAAAAGAAGAGCGTTGGTACACAAATATACAAATTTTTTCCGCTTAATAATACCTTCAACGATTTGAGGCATTTCCTTATGTAGTAGAGGTTCCCCTCCAGGGATTGATATAACAGGAGCACCACATTCATCTACTGCATCAAGACACTCTTGAACACTTAGGCGTTTGGCTAAAGTTTCATCGGGGTAGTCTATTTTTCCGCAACCAGCACAAGCTAAATTACATTGAAAAAGAGGCTCAAGCATTAATACTAAAGGATAGCGTTTTACGCCCCGCAATTTTTGCTCTAATATATACTTACCGACTCGATATTGTTGGATTAAAGGTATACCCATAATTGTGTTGTTCCTCTACAAAGAGTTTAGGTGGAATTTGTAGCTTTTTCAGATCGGAGTAGCGATGAAGGTAGGCGGAAGCTTACAGATTCTTGTACTCCATCCCAATTTTTCACTTCGCTTACACCGTAATGTTGTAATTTATCTAAAACTTCCCGTACAAGGATTTCTGGTGTTGAAGCTCCGGCAGTAATTCCTACTCTAGATTGAGGAGTAAACCAACCGAAATCTATATCTTGGCTATCTTGGATAAGGTAAGAAGCAACCCCATTTTGCTCACCTACTTCCCGTAGGCGATTAGAATTTGAGCTATTTCGTGCTCCTACGACTAAAAGGACATCTATCCCTTTACTTATTTCTCGAACTGCATTTTGGCGATTTTGGGTCGCATAGCAGATATCATCAAGCCCTGGACCATTAATATCAGGAAAGCGTTTTTTAAGTGCTTCTACCACATCTCGAGTATCATCAATACTTAAAGTGGTTTGAGTCACATAAGCGATCCGCTTTGGATCCTTAACTTCTAATTTTTCAACTTCTTCAACAGATTCTACTATATAAACAGTGCCGTTAACTCGTCCACGAGTACCTTCTACTTCTGGATGACCTACATGTCCAATAATTATAAGTTCATCTCCTTGACGGTGATATTTTTGAGCTTGTAAATGAACTTTAGTGACTAACGGACAAGTTGCATTAATTGCGTATAAGTTACGAAGTTTTGCAGCTTCTACCACAGCTGTAGCAACCCCATGGGCACTGAAAATGACGACTGATTCTGAAGGGATAGAGCTTAAATCTTCAGTAAAAATAACTCCTCTTTGCTGTAAATCTTGAATCACATGTTGGTTATGGACAATTTCATGTAGCACGTAAATAGGCGCACCATGAATTTCTAATGCACGCTCAACAACTTCAATAGCACGCACTACACCAGCACAAAAGCCCCGAGGCTGAGAAAGGGTAACTTCCATAAGTTATATCTATTGCCTTTAGTAGTGTACAGTTAATAATTAACTTTAGATAAAAATAAAAACTTATATATTATATACAAAATAATCTACTCATAGACTACTATAATTAATTAGTCTAATATCTTCAATATTGCCCTGAAATTAGAGAACGAAAACCTCCTGATTACCAATTTTTAATATGACTGCTACAGCAAATTACCCTTTATTAAACCGTATTCACACACCAGAACAAATACGCTCTTTATCAGAAGCAGAATTACATGTACTTGCTGAGGAATTACGATCTTTCTTACTCCATTCAGTTTCTCAAAGTGGGGGTCACTTCGCCGCAGGCTTAGGTGTAATAGATCTTACCATCGCGCTTCATTATGTGTTTAATACACCAGAAGATCGACTAGTTTGGGACGTAGGACATCAAGCCTATCCTCATAAAATTTTAACTGGAAGAAAGGATTTATTAACGACTATCCGGCAGCTTAATGGGCTAGCACCTTTTCCTTCTAGATTAGAAAGTCCTTATGATACTTTTGGTGTAGGACACTCTAGTACTTCCATTGGGGCAGCTCTAGGTATGGCTATTGCTGCAGATCAAAGTGGTAGTAACCGTAAGGCAGTAGCCATTATTGGTGATGGAGGTATGACTGCTGGCATGGCCTATGAGGCCTTAGATCATGCAGGAGCTTGTGGTTCAGATTTGCTAGTCATTCTAAATGACAATGAGATGTCTATTTCTCCAAACGTAGGGGCACTTTCAAGTTACCTTACCCGGTTAATGACAGGCAGTTTTTATGCTACAGTTAGGGAGGGTAGTAAAAAAGTACTAGAGCGGATGCCTCAACCCATGTGGGAACTAGTCCGGCGTACCGAAGAGCATGTAAAAGGTATGGTTATTCCAGGGACACTATTTGAAGAAATGGGGTTTAACTACTTTGGCCCTATTGATGGGCATGATCTGCCTGTCTTGGTTAGCACATTACGTAATCTATATAAACTAGGCGGGCCTAGGTTACTGCATGTTGTTACTAAAAAAGGAAAAGGATATTCATTAGCTGAGAATAATCCAGTCACTTATCACGCAGTAGTGCCTTTTGATCCTAAAGTAGGCATGGAAAAGCCAAAGAGCGTAGCAAAAACAAAGCCAACACTTACTTATACTCAAGTATTTGGTCAATGGCTCTGTGACATGGCTTATTTAGATAGCCGCTTAGTAGGAATTACCCCTGCTATGAGAGAAGGTTCAGGGCTTGTAAAATTTTCGGAACAATTTCCGAAGCGCTACTTCGATGTAGGTATCGCAGAGCAGCATAGCGTTACTTTAGCTGCAGGAATGGCATGTGATGGCTTAAAACCTGTAGTAGCTATTTATTCTACCTTCTTACAAAGAGCTTATGATCAACTCATTCATGATGTAGCAATTCAAAACCTACCCGTATTATTTGCTATTGATCGAGCAGGTATTGTAGGTCCTGATGGACCTACCCACGCAGGAAGTTTTGATTTAAGTTTCCTACGTTGCATTCCGAATATGATTGTTATGGCACCTGCCGATGAAAATGAGTGCCGGCAAATGCTTTATACTGGATTTATGCTCAATCAACCAGCTGCAGTCCGTTACCCTAGAGGAAAAGGAATTGGGATAGAAATAAAAGAAGAAATGACTCAAATTCCGCTAGGTAAATCAGAACTTAAACGCTCCGGATCAAATGTTGCTATTCTCTCTTTCGGTGCCATGCTTACGTCTGCTCTAGAAGTAGCGGAAAAATTAAATGCTACAGTAATTAATATGAGATTTGTAAAACCTATTGATGAGAAAGCCATTATAGAAATGGCGAGAACTCATGAATTATTAGTTACGATAGAAGATAATGTTATTGCAGGTGGTGCTGGAAGTGCAGTAAGCGAATGCCTAGCAAAACATGGAATACTCATTCCAATATTACATCAGGGGCTTCCTGATTATTTTCAAGAGCATGGTTCAAGAGAAGAAATCCTTGCTAGTTGTGATCTAAACTCAAAAGGAATCTTATCGGCAATTCAATCTTGCCAAAATAAACTGAATAATACGAAATCAAATGCACAAGAAATAGCTAAAGCTATTTCTTAGTATTTCAGATCTGGTTCATCCTTTCATTGCTACCTTAATCTAACACAAGCGGCAAAGAAGTATCTAAATATCCAATATAAAAAAATTAAAGTAAGCTTAGATAAGAAATGGAATTTTTTAAAAAGCTCCAATATAAAAACCAAAAAGAGAATATCTTCTTAAACAAAAATACTCCTAAAATATCTCTACCTCCTTCAGCAAGTAATTTTACTGTTAATTTTTTAGCATTGGCAGTAGGATTAGCTATATTAGCTATTCTTCAGTGGTGGTGGCCATTTTCTACATTTCGTAATGGAGTCATTGCTTGTATAGTAATAGCTACTATTATTAGTGCTTATGATTTGTTTGTTGCTAAAGTTTGGCAGCGGGATTCGGCAGGATTAGTTGGATTAAAACCTCGGAAAGCATCATTGCAGCGAGTACTCGTTAAATTAGTAGGTCTTGCATTTAGTCTTGCTGTGCCTACATTAGCTTATCTTATTTTTCCAGAATACCAAGATACATTCTATCAGCCTTGGTGGGAAGTATTGAAAATAATCGGGATTCCACTGCTTATTTTATCCCCTATCTATTTTTGGTGGATAGATGGATTGCAACGTGACCCATACGATGATTATTGGCATCTTGGAGCTGTATTTTGCTGTTTAGAAAACCCCGATTGGAATCGTATTGCTCATCACTGGGGCGGATGGATAATAAAAGGATTTTTCTTACCTTCAATGTTTTGCTATTTGGTTGGTGTGAATGCTAATCTCGAAACTGCAATTCATAGTTTTAAAAGCATGGAAGTAAAGCATTGGCTTTCAGTGTATACATTTTTTTATCATTGGCTGTATCTTGTGGATATAATGGTTGCTGTTATTGGTTATACCATGTCTCTTCGTATTTTAGATGCCCACACTCGTACAGTCCAGCCAACAACGCTTGGCTGGTTAGTTACTCTAATATGTTATGCACCATTCAACCTTATCCTTGATAAGTTGTTACCTTATCAGACTGATCATTGGGGATGGGGACCATGGTTACATAATCATCCATACATACAGATTATTTGGGGGCTAATGATCCTTAGCATGATTACTATTCATGTTTTAAGTATATTAACCCTTGGATTACGTTTTTCTAATCTAACCAATCGAGGAATCGTTACAGATGGGCTTTTCAAGTACAGCAAGCATCCGGATTATATTTGTAAAAGCATTTCTTGGTGGCTTATATGGGTTCCCTTTATTCCTATAAATAACCCTTGGATGGCTGTACGAAATTGTATGTTATTAGCTGTGTTAAATTTCATTTACTATATGCGTGCAGTTACCGAAGAGCGGCATTTAAATGAAGATCCAATCTATCGTGCCTACGCTGCATGGATTGCAGAGTATGGATTATTTGCAAGATTAAAACGATTACTCTTCATAAAATAGCTCTCTCTTCATTAATATGAATAAAATTCATACTAATCTTAAAATTATTAAATTGAATTAATAAATTACCTAAGCCAAACTATATTTATTTCTTTAAATAACAAATAGGAGTTTATTTGTGGTTTTAGCACATAATTTAGGATTTCCTAGAATGGGAGATAAGCGAGAGCTGAAATGGGCCTTAGAAAGCTATTGGAAAGGACAGCTAAGCCAGGAAGATTTGATAAAAATTGGTCATGAGTTACAAAACTTACACTGGCAAAGACAAAAAGACGCTGGATTGGATCTAATCCCAGTGAGTGATTTTTCTTGGTATGATCATGTACTTGATATGTCTGTTTTGCTTGGAGTAATTCCTCCTCGATTTGGTCACCCAGGTGGGGGTGTAGATCTGGATACCTATTTTAGAATGGCAAGAGGCCGTAGTATCCATGGTACAGAAGCGGCTGCCTGTGAAATGACTAAATGGTTTAATACTAACTATCACTACATTGTACCAGAATTTCAAGATCATCAGGATTTTTCTCTATCCAGTAACATGCTTTTTGAGAAAGTAACTGCTGCCCAAAATCTTGGTGTACCTGTAAAACCCATAATTCTAGGTCCATTAAGTTTCTTATGGCTGGGAAAAGCTAAGGGAGAAGATTTTGATAAGTTTTCCTTACTTGATAAACTTTTGCCAGTTTATGGGCAAATACTAGAAAGATTAAAATCTCAAGGGGTAGAGTGGGTTCAAATTGATGAACCAATTTTAGTTTTAGACTTACCTAATGACTGGAAAGCTGGATTTGAAAAAGCCTATGCTCAGTTAGTTAATTCAGGATTAAAAATACTTTTAGCTACCTATTTTGGAGCTTTAGGTGATAATACCCAGCTTGCTTGTCGCTTACCCACTGAAGGATTGCATATTGATTTAACCAGTGCTCCAGATCAGCTGACTAAAGTACTTGATGAACTCCCTGCTTATAAAATACTCTCAGCTGGTGTTGTGGATGGTCGAAATATTTGGCGCAATGATCTTGAAGCAAGCTTTAAAACACTTGAGTCTATCAAAGAACGATTAGGGGATCGTTTATGGGTAGCCCCATCCTGCTCTTTACTACATACTCCAGCAGACTTAAGTTTAGAATCCAAATTAGACAATGAACTAAGATCATGGCTTGCTTTTGCTACCCAAAAAATTAAAGAAGTTGCTACTCTAAAACGTGCTTTAACAGAGGGTAAACAGGCTGTTGTTCATGATTTACAGGTTTCTACTGCTGCCCAGCAAAGCCGCCGTCAATCTACTCGTACTCATCAAACCAATGTTAGAGAGAGAGTAGCTGGAGTAAATGATAAATTAACTCAACGACAAAGTGCCTATGCCGATCGGGCTAAAGCTCAAAAGGAGGCACTCAATCTACCACCATATCCAACCACTACTATCGGTTCTTTCCCTCAAACAGCTAATATTCGTAAAGCACGACAAGAATTTAAGAAAAATATCATTTCTGAAGCAGAATATGATATGCACATGAAAGAAGAGATTAAAAAAGCGATTGTCGAGCAGGAAAAATATGGCTTAGACGTGCTAGTTCATGGGGAAGCTGAACGTAATGATATGGTGGAGTACTTTGGAGAGCAACTTGACGGATTTGCATTTACCCAATATGGATGGGTACAGAGTTATGGCTCTCGCTGTGTTAAACCACCCATTATTTATGGAGACATAGCCCGATCCAATCCTATGACGGTAGATTGGATTAAATATGCTCAATCACTAACCAACAAATGGGTTAAAGGAATGCTGACCGGACCGGTTACTATTCTACAGTGGTCTTTTGTACGGGACGATCAACCTCGTTCAGATACATGCTTACAAATTGCCCTTGCTATTCGAGATGAAGTGGTAGATTTAGAAAAAGCAGGTATTAAAGTCATACAAATTGATGAGCCTGCCTTTAGGGAAGGGTTACCCCTGAGGAAAGCAGATTGGAATAAATACTTAGATTGGGCAGTACGTTGTTTCCAAATTTCTGCAGCTGGAGTTGAGGATAGCACTCAAATTCATACCCATATGTGCTATTCAGAATTCAATGATATTATTGCATCCATTGCTGCTATGGATGCGGATGTCATTACTATTGAAACTTCTCGCTCAGATGGAGAATTATTACAAGCCTTTGCTACCTTTAATTATCCTAATGAAGTAGGGCCCGGTGTTTATGATATTCACTCACCCAACGTACCTACCTCAGAGCAAATTGTAGATTTAATGCGAAAAGCAGCAAAATATGTACCACCAGAGCGGCTTTGGGTTAATCCAGATTGTGGGCTAAAAACCCGAGGCTGGGAAGAAGTGGAAACTGCTTTATGTACCATGGTTGAAGCGGCTAAAACACTTCGAGCTTAAGAAATTATAAGATTTAGGAGATTCTGTTTTTTTTGCAGAAAAAAGCACAGGGAAGTGCAAATTAGCTTATTTATTAGCTACAGGATGAAGTATTACTGTTGCGGTAAGGCCTGCAGCTAATAGTAAATCTTGAGGTACCGTATTATAGTCGATTTTAATCCGCACGGGAATTCTCTGGGCTAAACGCACCCAATTAAAAGTAGGGTTTACATCAGCGAGTAAATTAACACCTCTTCTATTTTGATTATCAATGATTCCCCTAGCAATACTTTCCACGCTGCCTTTAAAGCGTGCCCCACTCATTAAGCGGACATCGGCTTTATTTCCTACTCGAATATCGAGTAGCTTAGTTTCTTCAAAATAGCCATAAATCCAAATATTGTGGCGACTTACTAACGCCATATAAGCTTGTCCTGCATGGGCATATTCACCAATATATACATCCAGATTAGTGATATAACCACCAATAGGTGCATATATTTTAGAGCGAGCTAAATCAAGTTTTGTTATTGCTAATGCCACTTCCGCACTTTCTATATCTGCTAGTACTTTTACCTTATTTGCTTTAGCCTGATCGTGGTTAGCTAGTGCTGCTTGCCATTGAGCATAAGCTGCTCTGGCAATGGCTTCTGTATTCATTTGCTCCTCTTGAGTGGCATATTTATTCATATTTCGCCTACGATCAGATTCTTGGTGATGCATGAGATAGGTGGTTTGAGCCGCAGCAGCACTATCTTTTGTAGCTTTAATTTCCGCATCAGCTACTTTTACTGATACTTTCGCCATGTTTAGACTCGCCTGAGCTTGATCTACTGCATGTTGAAATCGCTCTTGATCGATTTCAAATAAAAGATCACCTTGGCGTACTTGTTGATTATCCTTAACTGTTACATGGGTAATTAACCCAGAAACATCTGGAGCTACTTTTACTACTTCTGCATATACTCTAGCATCTCTCGTCCAAGGAGAATACATATAGTGATTCCATAATAGCCACGCTGCTATCACTGCTATAATTACTACGATAGTAGTAATACAAAAACGAATCACAGAAGTGGCATTCATAGCAATCTCACTTTATTATGAATAACCCAGATAAGCTGAAAATAATAGTAAATACGGCAAGGCGAAATAGGGCAGGATGCCAAACATAATGGTACCAGCGATAGTAACTTGCTAGCCAATCAAATAACCATAATACAAATGTGCTCAGGATAAATATAACCAGCAATCCTGGAACAAGCACATCAAATAAAACTAATTCAGCTGGCATAAGTACTTTTTAAATGTAGAGCAATAGCTAAATATTTATCAATAGTATGCCACCGGAGTTAACTGCTTAATAGTTAAAATTTCTTGCAGGTAGCCCTCCTCGGTCTAGGCTAGCTATTTAGTTTGTACTACAGCTTACTGCTTGACACTAGATGGATAACCGGAATTTTTAGTAGTTTCAGTTAATTTCTGTACATCAACTTTAGCATCATCGTAGGTAACAACGGCTTCATGCTTGTCAAAAGCAATATCGATTTTGCTTACACCATCAACTCTAGAAAGTGCTTTCTTAATCGTGATCGGACAGGCAGCACAAGTCATGTTTGAAACTGACAATGTAATTATTCGAGTGATAGCCAGCACTGGAGTAGTGAATACAGCAAGAGAAAAGAAAACAAGCAGCTTTTTCATGATAAACTCCGTCCAATTAATAGAAAAATGGTAGAACATATGGAAATCCGAGTGCAATCAGGACTAAAATAACTATAGTCCAAAAGGTAATCTTATAAATCGTTTGTACTCGTGGAATTGTGCAGATTTTTTCGGAGCTGCAGGGTTGTGTTGGATAATAGATATTTCGCCAAGCAAAAAATAACGAGATTAATGCCACACCGATAAACAATGGACGGTAGGGTTCCAATATTGTCAGACTACCGATCCATGCCCCACTAAATCCCAAGGTAACTAATATTAATGGTCCAAGGCAGCAGGTTGAGGCAAGAATAGCTGCCAACCCTCCAGTGAAGAGAACACCATGTTTGTTCTGTGATTTATACATATCTGTATATATAAACAAGTACTAAAAAATTAAATGACTAGCTACTTCTCAAGCATAAAATAGTAGCTCATCAACTTCTTTGCATACATCAATTAGAATGGGGTTACTTAGCAAAGTTTCTATTTAAGCAGTAGATCAAATAGAATAAATACCATTCGAGTATAATTTATATATAGTTAGCTAATCTCATTTTTAAAATAGGATAGTTCCTGCCTTGGTTATCTTTCTCAGATCTATCGTATCTTTGAAATCCAAATTTTTCATAGAATTTTAGCGCTTTTATATTTTGCTCATTTACGTCTATTTCATTTGCGTTAAACTTTATTACAACAAAGTTTAATAATCTATATCCAAATCCTTGCCTAAAATAACTGGGATCTACAAAAAGTATTTCTACCTTATTGCCCGAAATACCAATAAAACCTAATACCTTATCCTTATCTATTAAGCAAAAAACTTGAAAATCGCTAAAATTTATATTGCTTACTAATTTCTTTATTTCTTTAAAATCACCTAGAGATAAAAAATTATGGGTAGCAAGTACAGATTTTTCCCAAACGGCTAAAATCTGCTCTCGATAGCTTGCAATGTAGGGCTGTATTTGAAAATTATCCATAAGGTGATTAAACAAAGTTGCTTTGCTTTTTCATATTCATAAATACCGATTGCTGATCCATTAAAATTAAATGCAATAGGTATAGTTGTTGCGTAATGTTGCTAGTATTATCTTTATCCGCACTATGTAAAATTCTAGCTACAACTTGCTGGGCATGTAATAGGTTTCTATATTTTGGTACCTTATATAAAGTAGTTATTGCTATCATGATACTAGTTAATCTTCGTTGAAGATGTTCTGGTGTCCGCTTTTGTTCAGTCCGTAACTTAATCATAATATGCCCTACTTCATGTACTGATAGTGCCCACGCTAAAATATATTGTGTAACAAGAGCATCTTTTCCTAAGTATATGGTAACTTGCTGATAGCAATCACGAAGAATACTTTCTAAGTGATTACGGGCATTATTCAGTGGTTTATCACATGCCTGATCTATTTCATCTCGGATTTTGTAAACTAATCTTTTATAGAAAAAATGGCTCTCTGAGGCATGAGTAAACAAAATAAATGCAATATTGACTAACCAAATACTAAATAAAAGTGCAATTGCCTGATTAATATACTGGGGAATATCATAATGTTGAGTAAATGCCGACTCTAATAATAGAAAAAACGATAAAGCGACAAATGCCCCCAGAGAGGCGAATAAAGGGCGAGTATAGAGATAAAAAATCAATATGAGAAAAGGAAGCATCCCCATAGTTAGAAGGATAAATCCATCCATGTAAGGTAATACTAAAAATAAACATAAAAGTGCTAATGCACTGCCAATAAACCATGCTATCCATAATATATTGAGTTTTTTCTTTAGGTTAGAGGCACTACTAATCATCAATGCAGATAGAACCCCAGCCATTACCACCATATCGCCGCCTGAAGGCCACTCAGTCAAGATCCAAAATAGACCATCTACAAGAATTACCCCAGCACTAAGAAAAGTAGCTAATATTGCTCCTAGCCAATCATGACTATGGCTGAAAATTGTCTCCTTAGTATTAGAGTGCTCTGGAAGCTTACTTAAATTAATAACTACTGCATAAGTATTAACATAAACTTCAAATTCCTTTAAAAAATTTATGATCAGCTGAGATCCAGTATTGAATTCAATAGACTGGTAGCTGTGTTGATCAAACCCCTTCTTTAGTTCATCTGTTTGTATTTCTAATTGTCTACGCAGGGATTGTAATGAAAAAAGCAGATGATCTATTGGTAGGGTAGATAGCTTTACCAGATCTTTAGAAGTTTGTATAAAAAAATCAGCAAGTAATTGATATGAATTGATACTCTGCTGCTGCAATCGCTTCATAAAAGCCAATAGCTCGCAGTAAGCAAAAGAGGCAATCATAAAACGTTGGTTAAGCTGGCGTATATGATTCTTAAATCTACGTATATCCGTATCTTCAAATAGGGCTGAGCTTAATAGAGTTTCTGCCTCAACAGCTTGAAAACTAAAACTAGCATAGATCTGCTCTACATCAGATTGTTTTGTATTATTATTAGGACAGCAATTTTGAATCAGAATCAAAAATTCCTGAAATTGCTTTGAAAGTGTGATTTTAAGATCCCTCCCTAGTCCTTGAGGTATAATCACATCGCTAATTACTGCAGTTACTAAAATACCTAGCAATACCATTAAAGTGCGCATAACGACTGAATGAAAAATATCCTGCGGATTATCTACTACAGGGGTAATTACAATTGCAGCAGTATAACCAGCTAGTACAAAGCCGTAGGATTTAAAGTTGCGTAATAGGGTAGCACCACCTGCACATAAGCCTAGCCATAGAGCAACACCTCCTAGAAGAAAGGCTCGCTCTTGCGGAAATAATCCAACTAAGCATAACGCAACTAAAGATCCTGCAAGAGTACCTAGAATTCGGTAAAAGCTTTTAGCAAGCACCAAACCGCTTTTTGGATTCAACACAATAGCACAGGTCAGCATAGCGGTACCAGGCTCTTCAAGCTCTAACCGAAAAGCAAGCCAGCCACTTAACATAACGGATAAGCAAGCTTTAAATACGAAGATCCAATCTCGGGCTAGGGTATTTAGTGCTTGATTAAATCCTTGTTGCCAATAATCTCTACGGAAGAAGGAAGTAAATTTAGAGGATATAAAAGATATGATATTTAAAACTCTTGATCTTTGTCCGCTGATGCAAATAGTTTTGAAAAATCTAATAGAGTCTCTTCATCAAAAGCCTTATCCCCCTCTGGGAAAGGAGTATTTTGCTGCTGAATACTTTTAAATTCATATAAGCTAGGATCAGCCAAGTGAGAGGGTTTTACATGTTGTAATGCACGGAACATAGTCTCTAATCGTCCCGGAAACTTTTTATCCCAGCTTTGCAACATTTCTTTAATCACTTGCCTCTGGAGATTAGGCTGAGAACCGCAAAGGTTACAAGGAATAATAGGAAATTCTTTAATCGCTGCATAAGCAGCCAAATCCTTTTCCCTACAATAGGCAAGGGGGCGAATCACAATATTTTTACCATCATCACTTAATAGTTTTGGGGGCATTCCCTTCAGGGTGCCTCCATAAAACATATTAAGAAGCAGGGTTTCTAGAATGTCATCTCGATGGTGACCCAATGCAATTTTTGTTGCTCCTAGCTTTTCAGCGGTACCATAAAGAATACCTCGCCGCAAACGAGAACAAAGTGAACAGGTAGTTTTACCCTCTGGAATGACTCGTTTAACTACACTGTAGGTATCCTGCTCTACAATGTGATAAGGCACTTGAATGGATTCTAAGTACTTAGGCAGTAAGTGTTCAGGAAACCCCGGTTGCTTTTGATCTAAATTAACTGCAATTAGTTCAAAGGAAATAGGGGCATGCTTTTGAAGGTTCAATAAAATATCCAAAAGCCCATAACTATCCTTTCCTCCAGAAAGGCATACCATGATCCTATCTCCAGATTCAATCATATTAAAATCATCAATCGCTTGCCCAACTAGACGGCGTAATCTCTTTTGTAGCTTATTGGCATTATATTGAGATTTATAAGTTGTAGAGGTTATGTTCATTTTGTGCTACATCCACTACTTAGTGGTTTATATTAACTATAATATAGTTTATTGTGTTGTTATAAAAATAATCATTCACATTGAGGTACCATAAAAATGAACACATCTACTAATACCAAGAATTTATACAGTATTACCGATCCTATTGGTTATCATATGGATATTCCAGTAACACCTACCGATGATTTTACCTATTTCACTTTAGAAGATATATCTAGCCATTAGCCATTAGCCATTAGCCATTAGCCATTAGCCATTAGCCATTAGCCATTAGCCATCAAAGATTATTATGAAAAATATGGCTATGTGGTAGTACGTAATCTAATTCCTAACCAAGTTCTTGATGAGGCTAATTCAGCCTTTGACGCAGAAGCCATCTCTTCAAACCGCTTTATTTATCGGCAAGCGACAGCAAATCCTGAACGTCATATTTTTACTCAGCATGGGTTCATGCTAAATTCAATCCTTAACCCTCAAAGCTTAAATCCACGTTATTTTAGCAAATTTCGTCAGTCAGCAGAGAAGATACTGACCCATCAATTTATGCAAAAGTTACTAAATATAATATTTAGTGAGCAGGGAAAATGTGTGCAGGGAATGTATTTTCATGGTAACCCTGCCACTTGGGCACATCAAGATACCTATTATTTAGACTCAGAGCATATAGGCACTATGGTAGGTGCATGGATAGCCACTGAAGATATTACCCTTGATGCGTGGTAGATTCTATTTTATTGAAAGTAGATTTCCAAAAAAAATCTGCTATTAAAGCCCTATTAAGATAACTATAAATAATATAAAGCTGGCTATCTATAGCCAACTTTCATATTAAGGAGCTATATTGGAAAGGAAATGCCAGTACCTCCTATGCCACAGTAGCCATCTGGGTTTTTAGCTAAATATTGCTGATGATAGGGTTCAGCATAGTAAAATTTTGGGGCCGATTTAATTTCAGTAGAAATAGATCTAAATCCTGCTTGCTTTAAGGCATTTTCATATATGGATTTAGATTCTTCTGCTGCTAGGTTTTGCCGCCCATTGTATGTGTAAATTGCAGATCGGTATTGCGTACCCACATCATTACCTTGGCGCATTCCTTGGGTAGGATCGTGAGATTCCCAAAATACTTTTAGTAAATTCTGGTAAGAAATAATATTTGGATCAAAAATTACAAGTACTACCTCAGCATGACCTGTAATACCCGTGCACACCTCTTGGTAAGAGGGGTTAAAGGCATAACCCCCACTGTAACCTACACCAGTAGTGTATACGCCATCAAGATCCCAAAATTTTTTCTCTGCCCCCCAAAAACAGCCCATTCCAAGTAAAATTCTTTCCATCTGTTCAGGGAAGGGAGGTGCAATAGAATTACCTTTGATAAAATGTCTTCCTTGCTGGTTTATTTTTAGTTTTCGATTAATTAATGCTTGATCTAAGATGGGCATAGTAAGAATGAGCAAAATTATTATTTTCAATAATTAGCACGTAAAAGAGCAAAACTAAGTAGCAACCAAGCAGTAATAAAACTGATACCACCTAGAGGAGTAATCGCACCTAGCCATTTTATCCCAGTGAATGCAAGCAGATAAAGACTACCAGAAAATAGAATAATCCCTGTAATCATAAGTCTGCCTGACCATTTAATTAACGAGCTATCTCCAATTTGATGTAATAAAATTCCTATAAAAATAAGCCCTAAGGCGTGGTACATATGATAATTTACCCCGGTATGCCATACCTCTAGCATATGAGTTTCTAATCTATTTTTTAAGCCATGGGCACCAAAAGCACCTAGAAGGATTCCTAAAGCGGCAAAGAATGCGCCTGTACTGATGAAAAATTTAGCCATACTCTTTTTATTTTTACCTTTTTATAGTTATACAGTGTCAAGATAAGTAGGATTTTAGCCTAAATAGGGCAGAAATATCCTCTTCCCCAAACCCTTGGTCTATCAACTTCTGATAGTGAGCAAGAGTTGTTTTAGTAAGAGATAAATCGATTCTTAATTGTTCCCCAATTTCCTTACAAATTTGCAAATCTTTTTGATGTAATCTTACTTTAAATCCATGATTAAAAACTCCTTTCATCATGGTGTCCCCTCTATGTTCTAAAAACCAGTTACTTGCAGCTCCTCGAGTAATTACCCCTATTACTTTACTCATATCTAGTCCCTGTGCTTGACCAAAAGCTAGTGCTTCAGTAACTGCTTCATTAATACCTGCTGCCATTACCTGATTTACCGCTTTAGTTGCCTGTCCTGTTCCTATTTCTCCCATATGAGTAATAAATTTACCCATAGCATTGAGTAAAGGATAGACTTTAGATATAGTATTTGCATTTCCACCTACCATAAAAGCTAATGTGCCTTGGCGAGCTCCTTCTACCCCTCCTGAAACAGGGGAATCTAAAAAATCTCCCCCTTTACTGCGAACAATACAAGCTACTTTTCTCGCAGTTTCACTGCTGGTAGTAGAGCAGTCTATAACAATATGCCGTTCACTAAAATAGGGGTTTAAACTATCTATAACAGCTAGTACATCCTCATCTTTAGAGACACAGATAAAGATAATTTCTGCTTTTTCTGCAAGATCTTTAAGCCGTTGTGCTGATGTTACCCGTAACTCTTTTGCAAGGGTATCTGCTACGCTTTGAGTTCTATTCCAAATAGTAGATAAAAACCCGCCGTTAGCTAAATTTCGTGCCATGGGTATACCCATGGCACCTAAACCGATAAATCCCGCTTTCATAGCCTTTATAGATTATGTACAGTTAGCCTTAGGTCTTCTAATTGCTCAACTCTTGCTGTATTAGTAAGGATGGCAATACTTGCCTTTTCAGGCTGAAAATATTTTTCTGCTGCTTCTTTAAGATGATTTAATTTAACTTCTAAAATACGATTGCGAAAACGGCGACATTGCTCTGGGGTACGCCCATAGAGTTCATTATAAAAAGCACTTTTAGCCTCTCCAGCGGGGGATTTTGGTTTATCAATGGCACTAATTACCCCTAAAATAGCTTCCTCTACTAAACGCCATGGATGATCATTGTCTAATAACCACTGTACCGATTGATCAAAATCTTTTAAGGTCTCAGTGAGTCGAGGATCTCGATAAGAGAAAAAGCGAAAAGCACCACTTTCTGAATCTTGGCTGGCTCCACCACCATAGGCCCCTCCCTGTTCTCGAATAGTACGGTGTAAATAGTTGTTACGTAAAAAGCCACCAAGTACTGAAAGAGCAGCAGCATCTGGATGATCAATAGGTACTGTAGAATAGGCTTTAGCACAGAAATTTACTTGGGTATTAGCGGTCCACGCTTGATGTACTGATTCTTGTATTTTCGGTAATGTTAGCCTAGTAAAAGTATTGTAATCAGTGTTGCTATTTTGCCCCCAATATTGAGGTAAATTTCGAAGAAACCCTGATTGATGTTCTTCTTCGCTAATTAAAAGTAATTGGCGAGGAGCAGATAAAATTTGTTTATGAATTTGCTGAAATTTATGAGCTAGCTCTTCACAAGATTCTTTATTTTCCAAGCTTGAATCTAATTTTTGTAAGAAAGAAATACCCGCAAGACCAGTTAGGCGATGGGAAAGAGCAGCAGAAGGACTCATACCGCTAGATGCTGCAGCCATGGCAAGACTATGGCCACTGCCAGTAATACTATCCTCCCATCCAGATCTTCGCTGTGCCATAATTTCTCGTAAATGATCTAATTCATCAAATCTTACTGATTCTAGGGTGGTTTGTAGTAATTCATTCAATGCACCATGGTTTCGATTTAACGCTTTACCTGAAAAAATAAAGTGACTATTTGTCTGCTGTAGATCATTAATAGCACTGCGTAAAGTGCTACTTGCACTGATTCCGCCACTGACGCTACTTTGCCAAATTTGAGTTTGGCGATAGTCTTGATTTCCTACTCCTAGTTCTGTTAAACACGCACTGTAGTGGGGTAATACTGCTAATAATTCATCCTCTAAATGAGGCAAATCAATCACAATATGTTGATAAACAAGACCATTGGTTCCTTGACTGTAGGTAGTAAGTGGCAGGTTACCTACTTTAGCTTTTTCCCCTTGAGGAATAGCTAAATCTGGAGGAACATCTTCAATTCCTACTTTAGGCAAAATACCAGGATCATCCTGTTTTTGTTGGCGATCAACAAGGGTAGTAGCTAAATCCACGACAGTTTGCTTTTGTGCTTCACTCATTTGAGATTTAAGTTGAGCAAGCCTAGATTTTTCTGCTTCGATGCGTTTTGCACTCAAATGAGAATCTGGTTTTAATACTAAGCGAACTCTATGGGAATTATTAAGTAGATTTTCCCGTACTAAGTTTTGAATAAAGTTAGGATTTTTAATTTCTTGCCGAAGTTGCGCTAAAGCAGGATCGAGGTTTAATAACCCTACTGGATCACCATAATGAATCGCACTAGATAATCCTCCTAGTAATAGTTGGAGTCCATAGGGCATCCGATCACCACCTACTTCCCTTTGATGTAATTCTAGCTGATGAAGTACTGCATCTACCTGTTCTTGTGGAATACCTTTTTCAGCTACTTCTTCTAAAACTTCCAATATTTTCTTCTCAAGAGTTTCTGCATGCGTAGGATCAGACCCTTCAATGCCGCAGACAAAACTCATTTCTCGATTGCTTTCTTCCAAACCACATAGAGGAGAGGGAGAAGAGCCTAATCCGCAAGTCTCTAACAAGTAACGTAGGGGAGAGGCACTATTTTCTAATAAGACTTCGGAGAGTAAGTGTGCTCTTAATTGAGCAATTAAGTCAGTACTCTTACCTAAAAGCCAACTTAATACAATGTGAGTCTTATTCGTGGTTTCTTCAGAATCTAGAGCATAGGTTTCTTCAATTTGAATGGGTATATGGTAACGTTTTTCATCTGGCACTTTAAAATGAAGATTTTGGCGTTCAAAGAAGGAGAGCGCATAAGTCTCAAAATGATCGTGATGTTTTTGGGCTGGAATATCCCCGAAAGTCATAAAAATCGCATTAGAGGGGTGGTAATGCGTTTTATAAAATGCTTTGAGCTGATCATAGGTTAAATCTGGAATACAGCTGGGTTTGCCGCCACTATTATAGTGATAAGTTGTGGTAGGAAATAAGTGGCTAGAAAGAGTATGCCATAAAATAGAAGTAGGAGCACTCATTGCTCCTTTCATTTCATTAAACACTACTCCTTTAAATACTAGATCACTTTGAAGATTATTAGATTCCTCAAACTCTACTCGATGACCTTCTTGAGAAAAATCTAGATAATCTAAATTGGCAAAAAACACTGCATCTAAATAAACTTGCAGTAAATTATTAAAATCCTTTATATTTTGGCTAGCAAAAGGGTAAGCAGTCCAATCTGAACTAGTCATAGCATTCATAAAGGTATTTAAAGATCGGCGTAGCATCATGAAGAAAGGATCTCTGACAGGATATTTTTTACTACCGCATAGCACGGTATGCTCTAAAATATGAGCCACCCCAGTAGAATCCATAGGAATCGTACGAAATGCAACCAAAAAGCCATTTTCTGGATGATCTGCTGCTAAATGGAAATGTTTCGCTCCAGTTTTACTATGATCATATTCTTCTACGGTTAGATTAAGAGAATCAATTCGTTGGCTCCGTAACCACTTAAATGCAGGATGGGTAGAAGATTGTATGCTCGCCGTATTATTCATAAATATTTACTTTTACCTTATAAATTAATTTAAGAGAAAATAGATATTCATCTATTATAGCCACTGCTCCAATTCATAAAGATTATTAATGATACCATCAGGAGGAGGCAGTTCCTCTGGCCATACCATGTCATTACGATTGATCCAAATAGCACGCATTCCTACCTGTTGAGCTGCAGCAATATCATAGGTTGGATGATCTCCCACATGAATAGCTTGGTATGGCTCGATTTTAATCTTCTTAAGTACTTGATGAAATATATCTGGATCTGGTTTAGCAGTACCTGCAATAGCTGGTGTTAGAGAAATTTGAAAATAATTTTTTAAAGGCGTTTGGCTTACTTCCGCATTCCCATTAGTCAAAGAGACCAAGATATACTTTTTTATTAAACAATCGAGTACGGGAATTACATCTGGATAAGGTGTCACTTGATTACGCGCTTCAAGAAAAATACTTATTGCTTCTTCAGCTAAAGTTAAGGTGTAGCTAAATTCTTGTAAGAGTTGGTTTAAAGAAATCATCCGCATTGCAGTAAGATTGTAGGCCATTTCTGGATACATCTTTCGTACATGCTGTCTATGTTCTCTCAAACTTTCAATATTATGTGCCAAAGTTAAGCGAGGGGCTTTTTTTTCTAGCCATTGAAACTGAGTTTCTTCCGCTTTTCTTAATACCTCTACACTGGGCCAGACTGTTTCATCTAAATCAAAGGAAATTAATTTAACTTGAGATGCGTATCTACCCATCATTTAATGATGGGTAGATGAGGTAGGAGTTTTAATTTCACTGCTAAATAGTTGGGCAATATCTACTGAATCAAAGCGATATTGTCGATTACAAAATCCACAAGTAACCTCTATTTTCTCTTGCTCTGCTAGAGCTAATCTCACCTCTTTTTCCCCTAAAGCGACCAGTGTATTTTCAATACGTTCTTTACTACAGCTACAGCGAAAAAATACGGGTTCTGGATCAAACAAACGTACTTGCTCTTCATGAAAGAGACGATAAAGTAATTCTGTGCAGGGAAGGCTTAATAACTCTTTTGGGGTAATTGTGTTAGCAAGTAGAGTAACTCGTTCCCAATCCACCGCATGATCTTGTTGACTAGGTAATTCTTGTAAGAAAAATCCAGCTGCTTTTTCCTCATTAGATTCTAACCATATCCGAGTTTCAAGCTGTTCAGATCGGATAAAATAGGATTGTAGTGCTTCGGCTAAACTCTCTCCTTCCAAAGGGACAGTACCTTGGTAAGGGGAAGCACCTTCTCTTTGTAGGGTTAAGGTAAGCCGACCTGAATGATAGAGCTCTGAAAATGATTGTTGTTGAGAAATTTCCCCTTCCCATCGGGCTAGTCCTCGAATAGCTCTTTGGTGAGATACTTGTGCTACTAAGGCTTTAATAGATCCTGTACTTTGTACTTGAATAATCAGTGTACCTTTAAATTTAAGGGTAGCAGAAAGTAATACTCCGGCAGCCAATAGCTGGCCTAACTGAGTTTGAATAGCGGGGGGATAAATATTATAGGAGAGAATAGTCTGCCAACTGGTATTTAATTGCACCCATTCTCCTCGAATTTCTGCTTCTTCAAATAAGAAACGATACAATAAGTCTTGATCAGTCATAATAGAAACCTATCAGATTTTACCTAACCTTTAAAAGAGTATTAAGCAAGTTCAGATTAAATTATCTTAAAAAATCGCCATAAGAGTATGAAATCTATTTCTCATTTACTTTGGAATCAGATTTATCAAGATTTAAATACTTATGGCTATGGGAAAATTCCAAACTTATTAGATTTAAAAGAGTGCCAAGTACTCATTGCTCAATATGATAATGATTCCTTGTACCGAAGCAAAATTACTATGGCTCGCTACAATTTTGGCCAAGGAGAATATAAATATTTTACTTATCCTTTGCCCATTATTATAGAGAAACTAAGAAGTGAATTTTATCCATACCTAGCATATCTAGCTAATAAGTGGTGTCAGCAATTAAATATAAAACTCTCTATCCTAAAGTCCATGGAGAATATCTACAAAAATGTCACATATTAGGGCAAACTCGACCCACTCCTTTAATTCTTAAATATAAAATAGGAGATTATAATTGCTTGCATCAGGATATTTATGGAACAGAAATTTTTCCATTGCAGATGACTATATTATTATCTCAGCCCTATCAAAATTTTACTGGAGGGGAATTTGTATTGACCGAGCAGCGACCACGGATGCAATCTCGAGCTGAAGTGATTTCATTACATTGTGGGGATGGGATTATTTTCCCAGTAAATCAAAGACCCATTGAGGGTAAACGAGGATTTTATCGAGTAAATATGCGTCATGGTGTAAGCCGCTTACATTCAGGTAATCGCTATACATTAGGCATTATCTTTCATGATGCTCGATAATTTTTCTGATGATTTATTTTCTAAGGTAGATGGAGATATATGCCAGCCTATTGGCATCCAAGCTTATATATTACGTGGTTACGCACTACCTTATATAAATAATATATTAGCTGCTTTAAATACTATATTAGCCCAAGCACCCTTACGACATATGATGACTCCTAACGGGCAAAAAATGTCAGTAGCTATGAGTAATTGTGGAAATTTAGGCTGGACTAGTAGTAAAAAAGGATACTGTTATACTCCACAGGATCCTGAAACAAATCAAGATTGGCCCCCTTTACCCAAAGCATTTTTAGAACTAGCTAATCATGCAGCTAAAAAAGTAGGCTTTTTAGGATTTATCCCTGATGCTTGTTTAATTAATTCTTATTGCCCTGGTGCTTGCTTAAGCCTTCATCAAGATCGAGATGAACAAGATTTAAATGCACCGATAGTGTCCGTATCTTTAGGAATTGGTGCAGTATTTTTATTTGGAGGCCTGAGGCGAAAAGATCCTCTTCAAAAATTTCCTATTTACCATGGAGATATTGTAGTATGGGGCGGAGTAGATAGATTACGGTATCATGGTGTGCTTCCTGTTACAGAATCAGATCATCTATTATTAGGTAGGCAGCGTATTAATTTAACATTTTGAAAAGCAAATTAACTATCAATTTAAATTGACGGCTATTACTTATGGACAATATATTTCTATTTTTTGAGAAAATTGCCTATTTTTCTGAGTTTGTTTTCCATTCTCCTTTAGAGGCACTCGCATTTGCCCCAGTACTTATCATTGCAAGTTTATGGGCTGATTGATTAAAAATTTAAATTGCCCTCCTACTGGAAAATATAAAAAATAGTTCTATTATTAATAATAAAGAAAGATAGTTTGAATTTTTCTATTGTGGAGGCATGCCATGATGAAAAAGATGTTATTTTTAGGGTTGGTATTGGTAACAACTAATGCAGTAGGACAATCATTGACTACTTATAATCTCTATAGGGTAGGATACCCTTATGCAGGAGGTTATCCATCAGAAGAAATAATTTATCAAGGACCTGAAGTAGTAGAAGTAATACCCTCCGCACCTATTTATGGTAATCCTTATAATCCATATTACGCAGAGAATCCCTATATGGGTTATCCAGCCCCTGGTGTAGTAGAAGTAATACCCTCCGTGCCTATTTATGGTAATCCTTATTATGCAGGAAATCCCTATATGGGTTATCCAGCACCTGGTGTAGTAGTAGAGGTAGTACCTGTTATGCCAGTTCCTCCTGTAGGTGGTTTTGCTGAGTTTGGTGGTCCGGGTGGTTGGTTTGGATTTGGTTGGTAATTTATATTACTAAGTCTTTACAAGATAACCCTTAGATAGTCCTTGCTGAGAGTGATAGCCATACTTCCTCTCAGCAAGATTTATCACTATAAATTTCCAAAATTTCCTCTTAACCAACTATTACCGATAGACAAAATAATACAAAACAGAATATAAGACCAATAATAGTTGTCATTATTCCATCGCTTCTCATATCTTTAATTGATAAAAGCCTCTTGAGCTTTTTTCCGAAATAGGACTTTAAGTCTTATATCCTGCGTTTCTTCTGCAAGCTCTAGATAGCGCTGATAGATACCAATAAAAGTCTCTGTATTACTCCTATGAGTTTGTAGATATTGAATAAATTTGCCTAAGATCTGGATTGGTTTCCAGTTAGTATTTTTTCTTAGGGTTATATTTTTGAAATCATTCATATTTTACTTTTCCTTGCATAAGATAGTTTTAGAATTATTTTTATTTATTTAAGTTAAAAAATAAGTAAAAATAAAGTGTTATATAAGAAAAATTTTAATAATGTCACTAAAAACCTTATTCCTTTAAGGTTTAAATAAGCAAAAAATATACCAAAATATATAAGCGGCACAAATTTATTAAAATTTAATCTCTGATAATTTGAGTAAATATATTTTATATATTTGTTTATAAAGATTAATTTATTTTAAATAAACAAATAAATTTCTTTTTGTGCTAGAAGAAACTGCTGGGGCTATCTAATCTGGGTAGTAGTTTTTTAGCTAAAGAGCGTCATTACTAGTGACGATATTTTGAGTAATAATATTTAATTATTTTTAATACTAAGATTACATAAGTAATTATTATTTATGATTGATGACAAAATATGATTATTTCTAATTTTTATATTATTTATATCTAGATTTTTATTAGGTTTTAATTAAATTAAAAAAAGGAAAAGCCTGTATACTCAAGGAATGGAATAGTCAATACATAATTTAAATAGCCTCAGTTAGTATTTATGAATAATAAAGCCCTTGTCTTAATTCTTTACTTTATCTTTTTTCTTAGTAGTGTTTCAGTATACGGAGAAGAACAGATACATTCTCATAGTGAATATAAACAACACTCTCATTTTAAAGAAAATACTCAACCTTCCTATACCACACAAGCTATTGATCTTAAAGCACTATTACCAATAAACAAGCTAATTCCAAAACTACTTAATAATCAAGTGGTTTTTATTGGGGAGCAGCATCCTCGCTTTGATCATCACCTAAACCAGCTTTCAATTATTCGTGGGCTTTATCTTAAACATACTAATCTAGCTATTGGTATGGAATACTTCCAACAGCCTTTCCAAAAATACTTGGATCAATACATTGCTGGAAAGTTAACTACTCATGAACTAATCAAGAAAACCGAATACTATAATCGTTGGCGTTATGATTTTCGATTATATGAACCTATCTTAAAGTATGCCCGTGCCCATCATATTCCTATAATTGCACTAAATGCACCGACAGAAATTGTACAAAAGGTGGGTAGAGATGGATTAGGTAAACTTACAACACAAGAAAAGGCACAAATTCCCACAGATATTGATTTTTCAGACGAGGAGTATGCTCATCGGTTAAAAAGGATATTTCAGGATCACCCTCAGTTTTTTGGAAGCTTCGAGACTTTTCATGAAGCTCAACTTGTTTGGGATGAAACGATGGCTGATAGAGCAGCATCTTTTTTAAAAGATCATCCAGATAATTATATGGTAGTGTTGGCTGGTAATGGACACTTTGCTTATGGATCTGGGATTCCCAATCGACTTTACCGTCGTTTACCTAATATAAAAACATCTATCATATTAAACGATTGGGAAAGAGCAATAGAGCCTGCGGTTGCAAACTATACTTTGATCTCTCAAGAGAAACAATTGCCTAATGCAGGATTTCTTGGACTGATGTTAGAGGAGACTATAGAGCATGGTCTTAAGGTTGAGGACTTTTCTAAAGAAAGCCCAGCGAAAACAGCAGGAGTTAAGATAAAGGATAAAATTCTTGCTTTAAATGATCAATCTGTTTCGAAAATGTCTAATATTAAAGAGGTGATGTGGGATAAAAAACCCGGTGATGAAGTCATAGTTAAAGTAAGTCGTAGTGAACTTATTGGCGAGGGGCAAGAATTAGTTTTTAAAGTTATTCTCAAATGATTTTTATATCTATTGGGGGTGGTAATGGTAGCACCAAATTTTTGGAAACATAAAACCTTAAATGAAATGACTAATGAAGAATGGGAGGCTCTATGTGATAGATGTGGTCAATGCTGTCTCCATAAATTAGAGGATGAAGATACTGGAGAAATTTTTTACACTAATGTTGCTTGTCGTTTATTAAATATCCATAGTGGCCGCTGCTCAAATTACTGTCATCGTACTCAAGTAGTTGGAGATTGTATTAGTTTACGGAAAAATTTTAATGAGGCTTTAAGGTGGCTCCCTAAAACCTGTGCTTATCGTCTCATTAGTGAGGGAAAAGAATTATTTAATTGGCATCCTCTCATTTCTGGTACAGAAGAAACAGTACACCTAGCAGGTATATCAATTAGCACTCAAACTATTGTTTTAGAAAATGAAGTAGATGATTTAGAAGATCATATTATTGAATAACTAATATTTCTAATATATTAATATTTATCCGCTAGATTGGGTGAATAATCTCTGGATGGTGCATCTTTTTCTGAGTAATCTTCTTCTTTTGATTTATGAGTACGACAACCTAAACAACGGGCGAATGTAGCTCGTGCAGGACCTTTAACTAAAGTATTAGCAGCACCCTCTACATGCCCACTAATCGCTGTAAACGGTAAGCTTACTAAAAAAACAGCAGATCCTAATCCGGTAGCTACGCCTAATATAGGTCGAGCAATAAGTAGGTCCCCGAGTTTCCGGAAATAATTCCGACTTTCAGTATCTACTGAATCATCTATATTCATTTCAGCTTCTTGGTCATAGTCATCTCTTCCTATACCAGATGCCAGAGCAGCATTAAAAAAACTACTAATTAATATTAAGCACAGAAAATAAACTAGTTTTTTAGGAAAAACACTATTCATATAAAATTAAAGATGGTTTAAAAATTTATAGAATACTTCAAAATTCAATATAATTAAGATGGGGCTATTTAGCAATAATAATTGCTTGTTTTTATCATATTTTAAAATAAGTATCTCTGGTAGATTATTAAGTTTATAATTATTTTCAACAAAAAAATAAAACTTTTTATCTGCTTATTAAATAGGTTTTTTTATATTTCTGCCCTAAAGTATAGATAGACTATCTAGGGGGAAATTCTTATAAATAAAGGGCTGATTTATGCATAGAGTAACTTTACTTCGTCATGGAGAGAGTATATGGAATTTAGAAAATCGTTTTACTGGCTGGACTGATGTTGAGCTCTCAGAAAATGGCATCAAGGAAGCAAGCCATGCTGGTAAAATACTAAAAGATGCTGGTTACGAGTTTGATAAAGCCTATACTTCGCTATTAAAACGAGCTATTCATACCCTTCGATTAGTAGAGGATCAAATGGATATAAGTTGGTTATCTACTGAAAAGCGTTGGGAACTTAATGAGCGTCATTACGGAAGTTTGCAAGGCTTAAACAAAGCAGAAATTGCAAAGCAATATGGTGCAGATTTAGTACATCAATGGCGTCGTGGCTACGATATTGAGCCTCCTGCATTGGATATAAATGATCCTCGCCATCCTCGGTTTGACCGGCGTTATGCACATATAGATCCAAGTAAGCTTCCCTTGGTTGAGTCTCTAAAAACTACTCTAGATCGAGTCATGCAGTGCTGGCAAGAGAGTATTTTGCCTGATATTGCCTCAGGAAAAGAGCTTATTATTGTTGCTCATGGTAATTCGCTACGCGCACTATGCAAGCACCTTGCAGGATTATCCAACGAAGAAGTAATGGAGTTAGAAATTCCGACTGGTGTACCTTTAGTCTATGAGCTTGATAACTCATTTAAATTAATTGATCACTACTACCTTTCTGAAAAAGGTCGCTCCCCTGCTCATAGGGCATAATTTTACCTACATCACTTACTATGTCATTTTATCAGAGTAAAAGTACTTATTCTGTTTTTTTATTTCTACTTTTGCTTGTTTTATTTGTGGTAACAATTAATCAGTGTGAATCCACAGAAGTACCATCTTTAAACCCTCAACCTAGAGCGGTAATAGAGCGAGGAAACTTTTCTTCAGAAGAGCAAGCGACTATTCGACTTTTCCAAAGTACTTCTCCCTCTGTAGTATTTATTACTACCCTTGCTGTGCGTAGGGATTGGTTTAGTTTAAATACACAAGAAATTCCAAAAGGGACAGGCTCAGGATTCATTTGGGATAAGGATGGTCATATTGTCACTAATTTTCATGTTATTCAAGGATCAAATGCTGCAAAAATAACTTTATACGATCACACTACTTGGGATGCTACTTTAGTTGGGGTAGCACCTCAAGAGGATCTTGCCGTACTTAAAATTAAAATTCCTCAAAATAAGGTTAAACCTATTTCTATTGGACGATCAAATGACCTGCAAGTAGGGCAAAAAGCTTTTGCAATTGGTAATCCTTTTGGTCTAGATCAAACTTTAACTACAGGGGTAGTCAGTGCCTTAGGGAGAGAAATTGAGTCGGTAGCTAAAGTGCCTATTCGTAATGTAATCCAAACTGACGCTGCGATTAATCCCGGAAATTCTGGAGGTCCACTTCTAGATAGCAGTAATCGTCTTATTGGAGTAAATACAGCGATTTATAGCCCATCAGGGGCTTATGCCGGGATTGGGTTTGCTATTCCTGTAGATACCGTCAATTGGGTAGTTCCTGAGCTAATTGCTAAAGGTAAAATTGAACAACCCAGTTTAGGAGTTGAAATTTTACCTTCCCGAGTGATTGAGAATATTGATGTTGAAGGAGCAGTAATCTTACGAGTAATTCCTAATAGTAGTGCAGATCGTGTTGGACTGAAAGGTATGACTCGGGACTCTTTTGGGAGATTACATTTAGGTGATGTGATTGTTACTATTGAAAATCAAATAATACGTAATTCAACAGATGTGATTCTTGCTTTAAAACGGCGTAAGCCAGGGGAAAAGATAATACTGGAAGTGTTCCACAATAATAAAAAGCGGCAAGTGGAAATGAAACTCGATCCACCTTTATCGTAATTACTAGCTTTTTATATTTAAATTAATTTACTCGATTTTTTAGGAGAAATAATGGCATCAGGGGATGAGTTTGCTTTGAATCATCGTCAATTTACTAGATTATTTGAGCTTGATGGCTTAGTTGAGTTAGATCAAGAGTTTTTACAATCAGTAAAAAATAAGGATCCTAGTCTCTACCAGAGAACAATTGATTATCGTAACAGCAAGATCTCCCTATCACCTATTGAAGAAAGCCATTTACTTTTAGAGCTATCCCTTTATTTAAACAACTTTATAGGCCAACTATTTAAGATAGAAGATGCTTTAAATAAAAGTGCTAAAAACACTTTAAGTAACGACGTTATTCTTGATTTTAAAAAAGAATGGGTGTTAAAGCGTGGGCGACGATATCGGCAGCCTATTACTCTATCTTTTTCAGCTTTAGATTCTTGGCTTACTAATCAGCTTACTAAAGTAGGATCTGCGTTTTCTGATCGAGAGCTGAGGGTAGCTCAATTTGCCCAGAATTTGTTAGCCAATGAAGAAACAAATGAAGAAGCTATTCTTTCGTTTACTCAATGGTGTGTGCTTGCCCTTTCTGATCTAGAAGGACAAAAAGCTGTTTCTGGTTGGACTAGTTTTCATCTACCACAAAAAACGGACCATGCTCGATTAGTAGTGCTTAACCATGAAAAGCAGGGTAATTTAGAGCGACTACAAGCTGATCCTAAAACCTTTCGACAACGAGATGGATTTACCTTAACTGATCAGGGAATGTCTACCCGAGAAGTTCAGGGAGAAGTGCATTATTGTGTCTATTGCCATGAACATGGGGGAGATTACTGTTCTAAAGGGTTTCCTGAGAAAAAAGATCAACCAGAGTTAGGGTTTAAAACCGATTCTTTAGGAGTCACTCTTACTGGTTGCCCTGTAGAAGAAAAAATTTCTGAAATGCACACCCTAAAGCGAGATGGTTATACTATCTCCGCACTTGCTATGGCGATGGTGGACAATCCTATGGTGCCTGCTACAGGCCATCGCATTTGCAATGATTGTATGAAAGCTTGTATTTACCAGAAACAAGATCCAGTTAATATTCCTCAAATTGAAACTAGAGTACTGACCGATGTATTAAATTTACCTTGGGGAGTGGAAATTTACGATCTACTTACTCGTTGGAATCCCCTGCGTCATCAGCAATTTTTACCTAAACCCTATCAAGGTTATAAAGTACTCGTTGCAGGCATGGGACCTGCTGGTTTTACTATGGCACACCATCTAACTATGGAAGGGTGTGCGGTGACTGGCATTGATGGGTTAAAAATTGAACCTTTACCAGAAAAATTTATAAAAGAGCCAGTACGTCACTGGTCTGATCTTCAAGAATCTTTGGATGATCGTATTTTACTTGGTTTTGGTGGGGTTTCAGAATACGGCATTACAGTTCGCTGGAATAAAAACTTTCTTAAACTCATTTATTTAAGTTTACTAAGGCGGTCTCTGTTTCAAGTCTTTGGTGGAGTTCGTTTTGGTGGCACCATCAAACTAGAAAACGCATGGGAACTTGGATATGACCATGTATGCATTGCGACAGGTGCAGGGTTGCCTAGAACCATTTCTATGGGCAATAGCCTTGCTCGAGGTATGCGACAAGCCAGTGATTTTTTAATGGCACTACAGCTCACTGGTGCAGGCAAGAAAAGTAGTCTTGCTAATTTACAAGTGAGACTTCCTGCAGTTGTTATTGGTGGTGGATTAACAGCTATTGATACGGCTACTGAGATTCAAGTGTACTACTTACGACAAGTAGAGAAGACCTTGGATCGGTATGAAAAGATGGTAGCTGAACAAGGAGAAGAAAAAGTACGATCTGGGCTTAACCAAGAGGATTTAGAAATTTTAGAAGAATTTCTAAATCATGGTCGTATGGTTAAAAAAGAGCGAGAAAGAGCGACTCAAGCAGGAGAAAATCCAGGCTTTATTTCGTTAATTCAAAACTGGGGTGGAGTTACTATTGCTTATCGCAAAGGATTAAATGCTTCTCCTGCCTATCAAAGAAACCACGAAGAAGTTATTAAAGCCATGGAGGAGGGGCTTTATTATGCAGAAGGTTTAGAACCTCTACGAGTTGAATTGGATCAGTATCATCATGTAAAAACTCTTGTTTGCCGGCGCATGAAGCAAGAGGAGGGACGTTGGCTAGGTACACCAGGAGAAATTACCTTACCTACTCGAGCAGTCTTTATCGCTGCAGGTACGCTACCAAACACCATTTATGAGCATGAGCATTCTGGGAATTTAAAACTAGAGGCAGATCATTTTTTACCCTATGTAGAACACCCTGAAGGGCTACAGCCAGTACAGGTGGCAGATCACTGTAAATCACCAGAATTTGGCCCTTTCACTTCCTATGACGATCAGCAACATAAGGTTACTTTTGTAGGAGATACCCATCCTGTATTTCATGGCAGTGTGGTAAAAGCTATCGCCTCAAGTAAACGAAGCTATCCTCATATAATGAACGCTCTTAGGTTATTGCATAAATCAGACCAAGGAGATAATTACCCTTATTTTCAAGAAAAAATAGCAGATTTACTTACACCACAAATTACGGAAATAAATAAAAATAATCCTTCTGTAGTGGAAGTTTGGGTAAGGGCACCCCTTGCAGCAAAAAATTTCCGACCAGGACAGTTTTTCCGTCTTCAAAGCTATGAAACCAATAGCCCAGAAGTAGATGGTACAAAAATGCAAATTCCATTGCTTACGGTGAGTGGTACTGGGGTTCGAGAAGATCAGATTCGATTGATGGTTTTACAATGGGGTACGGGACCTCGTCTTGTGGGTAAATTAAAGCCGGGAGATCCTATTGTACTAATGGGACCCACGGGTGCACCTACGGAAATTCCAGCAGATGAAACAGTATTAGTGATTACAGGTCGCTGGGGTGCTGCAGTAATGCTCGATGTAGGCCCTGCACTTAAAGCAGCAGGTAATCGAGTCATTTATATCGCCTCTTTTAGCTCAGCCTCAGATCTAGATCGGCAAGATGAACTTGAGGAATCGGCTGATCAAGTGATTTGGTGCACCAATAAAGAACCTAAAATTACCCCAAGACGGTCTCAAGATATAAGCATTGTACAATCCGATATTGTCTCTTTACTAAAGCATTATCATGAATCTAAAAGTAGTCCTTTTTCTCTAGGAAAAGTAAATAGATTGCTCATTATGGGATCTACCAGTTTGTTATTAGGACTGCAAACGGCTTTAAAAGATATACTAAAAACTGCTTTTCACCCTGATGTAAAGGCTATTGGAATGGTAGGCAGCCCAATGCAATGTATGCTTAAAGGCGTATGTGGCCAGTGTTTACAATGGCAAATTGACCCTGAAACAGGCAAACGTACTCGGGCAGTATTTTCTTGTGCTGAACAGGATCAACCTCTAGCATGGATTGATCTAGATAATTTAGTCGCACGTCAAATTCAAAATAGACTGCCTGATCAGATGAGCGCTAAATGGTTCGATTATATTTGCTCTAAAGAAAATAATGCTTAAAGAGCACTATAATAAGAAATTACTAAAACTGTCTAAGAACAATTGCGTGATGAGCATAAAAAAATTTTTAATTACAGCACTATTATTAGTAATATCTATATATGGGATAGCAGCACAAGTCACTTTAACTGCCCCAGAACATGCTGCTGCAGGTGCATACTTTAATATATTTTGGGATTCTACTTCTGTATCTCAAGAAGGTTTTGGTGGTTATATAGTAATAGTACCTGCCGGTGCAGAATCGGATGCTCACGGTATATTAAGCGAATCTTTTTTACAGCAGCGAGGGAAAAAAAAGGGACAAGCTCAACTACGTGCTCCAGCAAATCCTGGTCTTTATGAAGTTCGCTATACTTTACTTGGGCAAGTATTAGCCTCGGCATCTATTATTATCACTCAACCTAAAGTAATACTCCATGCTCCAAGTACAGTAACCGTTGGCGAAGAAATCCCTATTAATTGGTCTCTCACCATAGATAGTAAAGATTATATTGCTATTGTTCCTGCAGATGATAGAGAGAGTATTCAGGGGGACGAAGAAGTATATAGTCAGCTTTTTAAACATGGAAAGGGTATCCAACATATTACCTTAAGTGCACCTATGAAAGCAGGACAATATGAAATTCGATATATAATGCATGAAAGGCAGCATACTTTAGTTCAGATACCTTTAGAGGTAGTGGAAACAGAAAACGATCCTAAAGATCAAAATATAAGCTCAAAGACACCTACTCAAGCTAAGGCTGGAGAAACACTAACCATACCTAATTTAAATGGCATTAAAAGTAAAGATCAAAGAGTTTCCCTTGCTAAATTAAATCAGCCTGATTTTAATTGGGTTGTAATTTCTTCTATGAGTAAGAATGGGCACTTTACTTTAATCTTGCCCAAGGAAATAGGGAGATATGAACTTCGCTATCTTGATATTCAGACTCATAGTATCTATGCTCGTACTCCTATTACCATAAACTAACTTTTATGCGAGTAACTTACAATAAATAGCAGCCACAATTAGCCAGTAGCTGGCCATAAGTTGAATAGCGATTTCTCTCCCAAACAGTCTAACCTAGTATGGGCAGCTGATATCACTTGTATCTAGATAGTACAAGATGCCTAGCTGTTATGCTGGATCTCAACTTACGATTCACGATCGGCTGAGAGGTATAACTCCACAGGGGTTTGAAAAAATGCTTAAATAACGAGGTATTAGGCGTTACTGTGCACTACCGCTTCATGCATTGTCTTTAGAATATCAACATGATGCAGTATGTCCCTTGCCAGTATCAAGTCAAAAGTACTATCAGGGTATACATTCTCTCAGCTAGCATTTCCCGAAAGTCGATTTCGAGTTCTTCTTTCAATGCCAGTGCTTTTGCAATTTCAAGAGAATCTGGACTGAGGTCAAAGGCACTCACTCTAGCACTAAGCTTTGCAAGTCGTAGAGCATCATCGTCAAAGCCACAGCCAATAACAAGAACTTTCTTATCCTTTAGTTAGGTCATAAGTAAGAAGGTACTCATACATCCCCCAGTAGGGATTCCACCACCGCTTTTCGGGATTCCTGAGTACTTCAATGAATCGATTTAGAGATTCTAATTCTCTCGGATTCAGCCTAGTTTTTTGTTAGTTTTTTTCAAAAAACAGCCTTTTCCCTGTTTCAAGACACAATAACCCTGTTGCGATACAAATACGCTTCATCTAAATCAACAAGACAAACAAATTCAATAGTGATCATATAATTATTTTTTCAGAAACAACTAATTAAGTATCAAACAATAAAGCATCTGGACTTACCCCTAGCTCAGTAAGTGCTTGGTTCACCGCTTTCATAAAAGGAGGTGGACCACAGGTATAAAAACGCTGGCTAAAATCTGAGATTTTTTCCTTCAAAAATTCTTTTGTTACTAACCTGTGATTATAACCAGCACTGCTACTATCTGTACAAGTGAGTATACAACGTTCCTTAAAATGAAAGCGAAGTTCTTTCTCACAGATAATATCTGCTGGAGATTTATTCGTAAAAATTAAAGTATGGTTAGTAAGTGATCCTTGTTCTGAGAGTTGGCGGATCATAGCTAAAAAAGGAGTGATCCCGCTTCCTCCAGCAATAAAAACACCGGGACCTTGATAGGTCAGAGTACCAAAAGAATCTGAAACTAACAATTCAGCACCTGCTTTTAGAGTATGCAGTTTATCTGTTATCCCATGATGATCCGAATATCTTTTAATGACAAATTCCAATACTTTATCTTCTTTTAAAGAAGCAGGGGTAAATGCTCTCCCTGCATTTTTCCATTTAGGATCATTAATTGCCAGCTCAACCCCTTGTCCAGGCTCATAATTTAAATTAGGTGGTCGCTCAACAATGAAACGTTTTACATCATGGGTTACAAACTCAGACATAAGTAGTTTTACTGGATAAGTCATAATTCACCCCATAAAAAACATAAATAACTCTTTTAAATATCAATACTTTCTTATTTTTCCTTAAAAGTAAAGAGTTATTCATCGCAGATAGTGTTTTTCTGTTAATGATCTACATTACTTTTTATATATCTAATCAATGTTAAATTAATAGATAAAATCTATATATCTATTTTAATAAAAAAGGATATATGAACTAAGTGCTCAGCAAAAGAAAAGTATTTTTAGAAAAATTAACAGAAGATATTTATCATTTACCCCCGGGTTATTTTGCACTTGTTATGGCAACCGGTATTGTTTCTATTGCCACCCATAATTTAGGGTTTGAGAAAATTGCTTATCTCTTATTTGGTATTAATATCATTGCTTATATTCTGCTATGGGGACTGAATTTAGGACGATTTATACTTTATCCAAGAGCAGTCTTCGCAGATTTCCTCTCTTATCATACAGGACCTACTTTTTTTACTTTTCCTGCAGCAAGCTGTGTATTAGGCAGCCAATCTATTTTACTAGCTAATCAAATTATTACTGGAGAAATTTTATTGGTAATAGGGGTAATGAGCTGGCTAGGTATTATGTATGGATTTTTTTATGGTATGGCCATAATTCAAAAAAAACTTTCTCTTGAAGAAGGGTTAGTAGGCGCATGGTCTTTACCTATTGTCGCTACTTTTAGTATTTCTATTACCACCACATTAGTTGCTACGAATTTAGTTAAAATCAAAGAAGATCTTTTATTTATTGCTCTTATTTTTTTTCTAATTGGCTCTGTGCTTTATGTTTTTATTATTTCACTTATGTTCTATCGATTTTTTTCTTTCGTTTTAATCCAGTGATTCTTACTCCTCCTTACTGGATTAACATGGGAGTAGAGGCGATTGCTACATTAGCAGGTGCTATCTTAATTTTAAATATTCAGCATTGGGGTTTTTTAGAAGAAATTCAGCCCTTCCTTAAAGGGGTTACCCTTGCATTCTGGGCAATGAGTAATTGGTGGTTTCCTTTGCTTTTGTTGCTTGGTATTTGGCGGCATATAGTACATTGTATCCCAATTCTACAGTACAATATGCAGTACTGGAGTATGGTGTTTCCCCTAGGAATGTATACTAATTGCACGTTTCAGTTAGGAAAAATTATTCCTCTTGATTTAATCAAATTTATCCCTTCTATTTCAATTATATTTGCTTTGGCTGCTTGGATATTAGTATTTATTGGGCTTTGCCACTACCTTAAACAGCGCTATATCAATTTTACTTAATACATATAAGTAATTTTACAATTTATGATAGCAAGTCAAAGTAGCTTTAAACTAAAAGCAGCTTGGGTATTTATTTTTCTTATTACTTATAGTTTGTGTTTTGCTCAAAATCATTTATCTTCAGTAAGTGATTTTGAGAATAATTCTTCACTGAGTATTCCAAATCTATCCAGCACTATATCCAATTCTTTTTTTTCAACCCAAAAGGAGTTTTTAGTAAACTTAAAGGGATTAACCTTGGATGCAGTTATTGAGCGATCATTAAAACATGATCCGCAAATTAAGGCAGGGCTTGAAAGTATTAATCAAGCAGAGGCAGAGGCTATTACTGCAGGATTATTTCCTAACCCTACTTTTTTAACTAATCAAGAATTGATGCCTTTGACTCATCCTTATACACCTCAACATGCAGGAGGTCCACCACAGCTTAATATAGCGGTAGAATTTCCTATTGATTGGTTTGTGTTTGGTAAGCGAGCAGCGGCTATTATCGTTGCAAAAAAAGGAGTAGATGTAGCTACTGCTAATTTTTATGAGCTTATTCGTGAACGGATTTATGGTGCTATTTTTGCTTTTTATGACGCTTTAGAAGCACAGGCCATGTTAGCTCTTGCTCAAGAAAGTTTAGGCAATTTTACTACAGTAGAACAATATATTCTTGATCGAAATAAAACTGTTCCTTCGGATAATATCAGACTTGAACGTGTTCGTTTATCCTTATTTAGCAGCCGACAAGATGTACGAGACAAGAAAGTAAAATTAACTGAAACAATCAGTCGATTACGGGTATTTTTAGGGATTAAAAATCCTACTATTCTAACTTTAGCAGGAGATTTAGAAGTACATAACCCAGATCCACCCATCTCCCTAGAAGAATCGATAAGAATTGCTAAAGAAAATCGCCCAGATATTCTGGCAGGTCAATATGAAATCGAGCAAACTCAAGCAGGAATACACTTTGAAAAAAAACAGGCCTACCCAGAAATCATTCCTTATATAGGGTATAACCGGCAATTTCAAAGAAAAGCCCTAGGTATGCCTGATGCTAATTCTTGGCAAGCTGGGTTTCAGTTAGACATACCTTTATTTGATCGTAACCAAGGTAATATTGCTAAAATGGAATCAGCCCATACTCGAGCAAGGTTAAATTTAGAGGCAAAAATACTTGAGTTACAAGCGGAGGTTGAACAAGCACTAGCGGCTTATCAAGCATCCTATGAAACTATTACTATTGAAGATCCCGCTAAATTGAAGATGGCACAGAATATACGTGATCGGGTACATATTGATACCCATACTTTTATGGAAGTTATCGATGCTCAAGAGGTTTACTTGGAAACCTATCAAATTCATATCAATAATCTCTCTAATTACTGGCATACCCTTTATGCTTTTAACGCCACAGTAGGTAAACAGGTGTTAAAATGAATATCAAGTTAATACCTTTACAAAGGTAATCTAGAGTGATAGCCATCTTTCTTGATTTTTTTATGCCTCTTAAGAAACATAAATGGTTTTTCAATATAATATTTTTTCTTTTAGCCCCAAATGCTTGGGGTGAATCTTTATCCACTGAAGCGGCACCACTAACTCCTTCTGCAGTAGTAGGGGTAGCTACGCTACCTTATAATCTCTCTCCTTGGGGGATGTTTTTAGATGCAGATATTATTGTAAAAATAATTATTATTGGACTTATCTTTGCCTCTATTGCTACTTGGGGAATTTGGATTGCAAAAATTTTAGAATTAAATGTAGCACAACGTGAGCTACAAAATATCCTAATAAAGCTGGAAGGAACTCATGCTCTGACTAAAGTAATACAGTTATTACATCATGCAAAAGGAGTACCTGGCTTATTTGCAGAGGCCATAGAACATGAGATCTACCTATCTGGGGATCATTCACCTTTAGAAGGAATTAAAGAGCGTATCTCCCTACGGCTGGATCGGCTTGAGGTGATGGTAAGTCGGCACATGTCAAAAAATATTGGGATTTTAGCAACCATTGGAGCAACAGCTCCTTTTGTAGGCTTATTTGGTACAGTATGGGGGATTATGAATAGTTTCATTGGGATTTCTCAAAGCAATACTACAAATCTTGCGGTAGTTTCCCCCGGAATTGCAGAGGCGTTATTAGTGACTGCAATAGGTCTAATTACTGCGATTCCTGCAGTAATTATTTACAATTTCTTTACTAGGGCTATCGCTCATTATCGAAGTTTGCTTACTGACATTTCAAGTGAGGTTTTACAGCTGGTAAGCCGCAGTATTGATCATCAACAATCCTTAGAAATTTCAAAGCAGCAACACTACCATAGACCTCTTTAGTAACGCTTATGATACGTAAAAAATACTCTAGTGAAGATGATCTTCCAGAAATTCATGAAATAAATGTCACTCCATTTATTGATGTAATATTGGTATTATTAATTATTTTTATGGTAGTAGCTCCCTTAACCACAGTGGATATTCCTGTAGATTTACCGGAGGTAAATAGTACTACAGATCTTCAACTCCAAGTAGATAAACCTATTTATCTAGCAATCAGTGCAGATTTGAGTCTATCAATCAATAATCATCACATTAGTTTACAAGCCCTTGAACCTGCTTTGCGTTATTTAACTAAAGGAGATAAAAGCCAGCGTATTTTTTTACAAGTAGATAAAACAGTAATTTATGATAATCTTATGGAAGTTATGGATTATTTGCGTACTATCGGTTATCTACAGGTAGCATTAGTAGGGTTAGAGAAATAGTAATAGTAATTTAAGATACTGGTATAGTTATGCTCTTTTGATTTGATGGTTTTTCTGAAAACATCAGATATAGTGTGGGCAATACAATTAGGGTTAATAAAGTTGCAGAAATTAACCCTCCAATAATTACAATTGCTAGAGGGCGTTGCACCTCAGATCCAATATCATTAGATAAGGCCATAGGCAATAGTCCTAACATGGCTAGGCTGGCTGTCATCAATTCAGTACGCAGTCGTTGTAAAGATCCTTCAACTACAGCTTGATAAAGTGTTTTTCCCTTACTTCGTAACTGCTCAAAACGAGTCACTAAAACTACACCATTAAGTACCGCTTGCCCAAATAAGGCAATAAAGCCAATAGCAGCTGAAACTGAAAGGGGGAGTCCCGTAATATATAGTGCAAGAATTCCACCAATAAGAGCAAAAGGAATATTAGTAATAATTAGTAAGGAATTTTTAAACGAATTAAATGCATTAAATAGTAAGATAAAAATAAGTAAAATAGAAAGAGGAATGACAAGCATCAGCCGATTCATTGCTCGTTTCTGACTCTCAAATTCACCAGACCATGTAATTGAGTAATTTTTAGGTAAGGTAATAGTTTTAGCGACTTGTTGCTGCATATCTGCAACCACACTACCCATGTCTCTATCTTGAATAAATATCCCAATTGCAATAACAGGTCGTCCATTTTCCCGGCTAATATCCATTGCTCCACTAGCAATATGAAAATCCACCACCTCAGAAACAGGGATAGGACCTCCATGGGGCGTATCAATAAGAATATCCTGTAATCGAGCAGGAGATCGATCCTCGTCTTTAAGACGTACCACTATACTAAAATGGCGTTCGCCTTCCCAAAATTCAGTTGCAATTCTGCCACCTAAAGCAACTTCTACTAGATCCTGTAAGTCAGCGACATTTAGTCCATAATGGGCCGCATCTTCCCGATCTATTTCAATAAGATATTGAGGTAAGTCTCCTTTTTGATCAATAAACGCTTGAGCCACACCAGGTATGTGATTAATGGAGCGGAGTATTTGTTCTGCTAGATCTTTAAGAATAAATGAATCATCACCAAACACCTTAATGACAATTTGCCCTTTTATTTGAGAAATACTTTCCAATACATTATCCCGGATAGGTTGAGAAAATGAGGGGGCTATTCCAGGTAAGGTTGACAGTAATTGATCCATCTCTCTAATTAGATCTTTTTTTCTATAACCCTGTCGCAACTCAGATTGTGGTTTTAAATTAACTAGATACTCTGTGCTGTTTATTAATTTTGGATCAGTACCATCATCTGGACGACCTGCCTTAGAAATCACTGTATCAACTTCTATAATGTTTTGTAATACAGTGCGAATTTTCCCTGTAGCGATCTGTGTTTCAGAGACAGAAATACCTGGAGGTAAGGGGATATTAATCCATATTGCCCCTTCATCTAGCTCCGGAAGAAATTCAGTACCTAACTTTTGTGCAATGCCTAAGCTTCCTAGTAAAGAAATAAATGCAATAAATATAATGGTTTTGCCATGATGGAGTGCTTTTAATAATAAGGGTTGGTAAATATTTTTGCATTGATTAATTAATTTATTTTCATGATGAGGTAAATCCTTGCGTAGAAGGGTGTAGCATAATAGAGGAACTAAAGTAAAAGAAAGAATTAAAGCACCAACTAGGGCTGCAGTAACGGAATAGGCCATAGGGGAGAAGATACGGCCTTCATGACGCTGTAAGGTAAAAATAGGAATATAGGCAGCAATAATAATCAACATAGAAAACAAAGTAGGGCGGCTTACTTCAGTTACTGCTTCTAATACTTTATTTTTTCGGTCATGATGATTAAGAATCTCTTTATTTTCTCCAAGTTTACGAAAAACGTTCTCAACTACGATGACGGCACCATCTACAATAATGCCAAAATCCATACCCCCAAGGGATAATAGATTTGCAGGGATCCCTATCCAAGTAAGCCCGATGAAAGTAGCCAATAAGGAAAGGGGAATGATTATAGCTACGATGATTGCAGCACGTAAATTTCCAAGAAATAAGAATAAAACTCCAGCCACTAATAAGGCACCTTCCCTAAGATTACCAAATACGGTGTGTAAAGTTTTTTGAATAAGCCAAGATCGATCATAGTAAGGCACTATGGATACACCTTTAGGTAATACCTGTTGATTGAGAAAATCTACCTTTTCTTTAATCGCTTTTAACACAACAGAGGGATTTTCCCCTTTTCGCATCATAATAATCCCAGAAACCAGATCATCGTTTTTTCCTTCTCCCATAATTCCCTGTCTTGGAGGTCCTTCAATTACTACTTCAGCAATATCTTTTACTAAAATAGGTACACCCTCTCGCTCAGTAATAGCAATATTGCTAATATCAGTACTAGATTTAAGTAGTCCAATACCTCGCAATAAAAATTGCTGGCTTCCAAGTTCAACTGGACCACCTCCTCCATTGGCGTTTGCCCGTTCAATTGCACTAAATAGCTCTTCTAAACTAACTTGATAGTCTCGCATCTTTTTTAGATCAGGGTGAACTTGGTATTGTTTAATTAGACCACCAATACTTGCAATATCAGCCACTCCCGGGATTTGTTTTAGTTGGCGTAAAACGACCCAATCTTGCAAGGTGCGTAAATCCATAGAACTCATATAGTCTGAGGCTATTTTATAGCGATAAATTTCACCAATGGCAGTAGCAAGAGGGGCCATTTCTGAATTAATGCCGGGAGGCATATCGATATTTTGTAATCGTTCTAACACTTGCTGACGGGCAAAGTAGGGATCTACCTTATCGTCAAAAGTAATCATAAGATATGATAGCCCAAACATAGTATGGGAGAACATCCGTATAGCACTTGGTAGCCCAGATAATCCTATTTCTAAGGGAATAGTGATTTGTTTTTCAATTTCCTCAGCAGCTTGCCCTGGATATTGGGTAATGACTGAAACTTGCGTATCTGAAACATCTGGAAACGCTTCTATAGGTAAATTATAAAAAGCAACAAAGCCACTGCCAATAAAGAGTACAAGCCCTAACCAAATAAAAAGAGGCTGATGGAGAGAGAAAGCTACAATATTTCGAATCATTGCAACTAACCTCTAGATTGGAAGAGATGGTTTAAATAAATTGCTTCCTCAGAAACTACTTTATCTCCTACTTGCAGCCCAGAGAGGATGGGGATCATCCCTTGATTTTCTATGCCAACCTCTACTTGACGGCGAATATATTTACCTTTTTCTATATTGATAAATACATAAAATTTATCTTTATCTAAAACAACAGCCTTAGCTATAACTGCAGGGTTAGGTTGAGCATGAATAGGTATTTGGGCAGTCACGTACATTTGGGCTTTTAATTTTCGATCTGGGTTAGGAATTTTAGCAAGCACTTTTACAGTGCGAGTGGTAGAATCTACAAAATCAGAAATATAGGTAATTTCCCCTGAGAAACGAGCTTTAGGGTAGGATTTACTTGTAACTATGATCTGTTTATTTGGTACTAAATAAGGTAAATTCTCTTCAGTAGTATCTAGTTGTGCCCATAGGGAAGTAGGGTTAGTCACTACAAATAAAGGCTGACCCTCTTGGTTGGGATTAAGTTGCTGACCAGGATTAATCGATCTTTGCACTATGGTTCCTGTTAAAGGACTTTTAAGATAAAACCATTTGGTAGAATGAAGGGGATTTCCATAAGGACTAAGTAGGGATTCTGCGTATTTTAAGCTGGTTTTTGCATCAGTATAACCTGCTTGAACTTCTTCTAGTTCTTTGCGAGCAGCAATGCCATGTTCGTAGAGTTCTTGCTGTCTTGCAAGCCTCTTTTTCATGAATACCATATTGCTGGCTGCTTTACGGTATTCTGTTTGTAATGTATCAAAATCTGAGGACTGGATTGCAGCAAGTGGTTGGTCAGATTCTACCTGTTGCCCTATATTTGCAATAACTTCAATAACTCGACCATCCAAAGGGCTAAATATCTTTACAGTTTCATCCTCATTCCATAGCAATCGCCCAGATATTTTCAAGGTATGTTGTGCGTATTCCTGAGCTGTGACTATAGATAGTTCAGGGGAAGCTTGCGGAAAAGTAATTTGATTCCCCTGTATCTTTATAGTAGGTGCGTTTTGCTGCTGATTAGCATTATCACTACAGCTTGCTAGAGTGATAACCATACATAATAATAAATAAGTGGAGTTTTTACTCATAATACTTAGTAGTACTTACAGAGCACTTTCTTCTCCTAGTGCACTTAATAAATCCGCATAAGCAAAGCTACGATTTGCTAGAGTAGTATAGTATTCCAACATTTTTGTCTTATAATTCCGCTTTGCTTCAATTAAATCTACAATATCTACACTGCCATGGTTATAAGCAAACTCAGCCGATTCTTGTACATTATCGATTCGATTGAGTACATCTTGTTGATACCTATTCATTACCGTAGTTGCAGAATTCCAAGCAGCCACTGCACTGATAATTTCTGTTTTTAATTTTTGTTTAATTTTCTGAATTTCTAACTCTGTACTATTTAACTCTACTGAAGCTTTATCAATCTCCCCTTTATGCTGGTAAAAAATAGGTAATGGAACACTTACGCCAACAATTCCACTTTCTAATACAATGTTTCCAAAATCTCTGGTATAACCAGCATTCAAAGTAATATCTGGAATTTTTAAACGATGGGCTAAAGTAAGATTTTTATTGGCTTGTTCGACTCGTAGTTGAGCTGATTTTATATCTGCTCTTTGGGAAAAGGCGTGTTGTATCAATAATTCTAAATTATCTAAAGGATAGTGAAATTTTTCAATTTTTGGCCATTGTTCTACCACTTTAAGAGTATCGGCTTCTTCAGGCCATGCTAGTATTTTTGCTAGCTCAGCACGTTCTTGAGTTAGATGGGCTAAAGCATTATCTAAATCTGACTGAGCGTTTAGGGTTTCTACCTCAATGCGAGTAAGATCTCGCTTTGCAATATCCCCTACTTTAAATCTTAGTTTATTCGCCTGTAAGATTTCTTGATAATCTTTAGCCGTCTCTTGAGCAATAGTCACCGATTTTTGTGCCAGTAACAATGAATAAAATTGATGGCGTACCACGTTACTCAGTATCCGAATGGTATCTTGAAGATCGCTAATAGCTGCCTCTGTTCCTAATTGGCTACTTTCTATCCGCAGTTTTCGTTTTCCTCCTAACTCAATTAATTGTTCTATGAGTACAAGAGCAGAAGGAGAGGCACCGCCTGGATAACGAAATGCTATTTCATTAGATTCAAAAGTAAGTACAGGATTAGGGATCGCTGCTGCAATGACTTCTTCTGCTTTAGCTCGGCTAATTTCATATTTTGCAGCAATGATATCTAAATTTTGCTGATAGAATAGGGCAAGCGCTTGTTGTTCAGTCAACATTATCCCTTGGGCTGGAAAAATAGATACAAGCCATAAAGCAAGTCCCATCAAATATATACAAGGTGGAAATGCAAGCTGGTTTTTAAAAAAAACAAACATTTAACTAAATCACTCCAAGTACAAAAATAACCCTTTACTATATTAATTAGTGAACCTTTCAAAAACCTTTCAGTTTTTTATAAATGAAAATCTTATTAGTTGAAGATGACGCTACGCTTGCTGATGGATTAATCCAAACTTTGAGCCAAACTGGATATGATGTGACTAGTGCTACTACAGGTACTTATGCAGATTGTGCTTTATTCACTCAAAATTTTGATTTAGTTATCCTTGATTTAAATCTGCCCGGACTAGATGGTTATGAAATTTTAAGAAATCTAAGAGGTAGAAAAAACTCAGTACCTGTTTTAGTACTCACGGCTCGAAATGGATTAGATGATCGGGTCAATGGTCTTGAACATGGGGCTGATGATTATATGAGTAAACCTTTTGAATTAAAAGAGTTAGAGGCACGAGTTCGCGCTCTTATACGCCGTAGCTATGGCGGGTTTCATCATATAGCTATGGGTAATCTTACTTTAGATACTCAAGCTCATCAGATATATGTTAATGGAAAATCTGAAAGTTTTTCATCTCGAGAATATGCAGTGCTTGAGATATTGTTTCTCAATTTAGGAAAAGTAATCAGTAAAGATAAAATTGCCCAAAGACTATCCATACATGGAGAAATACTCGGTGATAATGCAATTGAAGTCTATATTCATCGATTACGAAAAAGATTAGAACTTTGGGGCATTAATATTCGTACCTTACGAGGTCTAGGGTATTTGTTAGAGAAAAATTCAAGTGATAAAAATTCAAAGCCTTAAGTTACGATTACTGCTACATTTAATTTTTCCTCTCACTTCCCTTGTTATCGTAAATAGTTTTATTTCCTATTACGTGACTATGCACTATGTAAATACCACTTATGATAACTGGTTACTAGATTCGGTTACTTCTCTTGCTCAAGAGGTTAAATCTAAAGAAGGAAAGGTAGTCTTTGAGGTACCACCTTCCGCACTTAGGATTTTTCAGTGGGATGATATAGATCGAACTTTTTTTAAAATAGAATCTCAGCAAGTTGGATTTATTGCTGGCGATAAATTTATCTCTAATTCTAATATTGCTAATAAAGACTTTACCTTAACTTCTCCTGCTTATTTCGATAGTGAAATCCATCATAAAAAAATAAGAGGAGTTTCCATAATAATCACCCCAAAAGATACTTCGGATAAAGTATTGGTAACGGTCGCTGAAACTTTAAACAAGCGGCACAATATGGTTAAACATATTATTTTTGCAGTGATCATTCCTGAAATCTTACTTATTCTGATTATTGGTTTGTATATGCGGTTTGAAATAAAACGAGGATTAACACCTCTATATACACTCACCCAAGAACTCTCTCAGCGATCACCGCAAGATTTAACACCTATTTCTAATACTCATGTCCCTTCTGAGATACGCATTCTTATTCATACTATGAATAATTTACTCGCAAAGTTAAGGAAAACCATGGTGATACAAAAAGCATTTATTGAAAATGCAGCCCATCAATTACGTACCCCTCTTTCCGGGCTTAAAATTCAAGCAGAAAGAGTATTACGGCTTAATAACTTACAGGAAATGGAACCAGCACTGATTAAAATTAAAAATAGTGTAGATCAAATTGCACACTTAAATAGCCAATTATTGATGCTTGCTCAATCTGAAGCTGCCATAGAGAGTAATAACAAACTTTTACCTATAGATTTAAATCATCTTGTTAGAGAAACTTGTATTGAGTGGGTACCCTATGCACTGAAGCATAACATAGAGCTAAGTTTTGATAGCCCATCTATGTCTATCCAAATTCGAGGAATAGAGACATTGTTTCGTGAACTATTAAATAATCTTATAGATAATGCTATTCGCTATAGCCAACAACAGAGTAGAGTATGGATTACGCTAGAGGCTATACCTCAGCCCATACTTACCATAGAGGACGAAGGCTATGGGATTCCAGAATCAGAACTCGATAAGGTATTTGATCGCTTTTATCGTATATCAAGAAATCAACAGGATGGTTGCGGCTTAGGGCTTGCCATTGTCAAAGAAATTGCAGATTTACATCGCATACAAGTTAAGATGGAACAAGGAAAAAATAGCAAAGGAACAAAGGTTAGCTTAATTTTTAATTCATCTCAAAGATCTTAGTGAATATTCAAAATAGCGTTTAATTTTTCTTTAAGTAAAGGATAAACCAGCATACTCCCTGCGGTAGTTAAGTGGTTATAATCGAAATATAAAAACTGCCCCTCTTTAGCCCAAGGGCAAATCATAGAGTTGCATAACGCTTTGTATGTATTTAGAATATAGGTGTTGGGGAAATAGGAAGCAATATTTTTCAGTATCGAGTTTATCTGTTTTTGATCTTGTAAGTGAGTTTCTAAAGAAATTGCATACCCATTCATTTTTTGCTCTAAAATATCCCTGTTACTGACCAGATTGAATCGTAATACATTCAATGGTGGGTTGCCTCTTTGTTGTGGATTGTCCTCTAAGAGCAATATAGAAATACCTAGAGAGCTATAATAGGTTAGGGTTTTTGTTAATCCATACTTAAAGTACTCTATATTCTGTAATTCCTTTGGTTTATGAAGAATTTTTATTTTTCTAGGTTTTTTTAAGTTGTTATCATAGATTGTCCATTGAGCTACTAGAGTTATAGCTGCAGGTTTTTTATCTTTAACAAATTCAGCTACTTTTTCCCAAATAGATGAGCAATGCGGGTAGTCTATAATTTCTATTTCTAGCAAGGGTAAACAACTATCACCACTAGTGAGCAATATACGGACATGATTTTCTTTGCCATAGTGATCAAAGGCAGGGATCATACTTTGAGCATGACTATCGCCATAAGTCATGATCCAAATCTCGGCTTGAGGATCCCCTAGGGTACAAAACCACTTCTCTGGGTAAGTAGCTTTTCTATAGAGATTAGAGCATCTCTCTACTATTGGGTTTGAAATAGTTGATCGAATGTACTCTCCTGCTCGATCATCAAAGATTTTAAAAGGTCGATGGGATATTCCCTCTTTTTGAAAAATCACCAGTCCAGCAACTCCAATAATTACTACACTAGTCAGCAAAACTAGAGTAGATTTCCCCTTAGCCGTACTACGAATAGGTTTCTCTAAGTATTTATAGGTCAGCCACGCTAAAAGAAAAGAGAGTAAAGGGGCAGCAATCTTTAGAGCATGACGATAAAGCTCATTACCTCTAATATCCCCTACAATCACAATAAAAAAAGACCATAAAGCCCAATGCCATAAATATAACGGATAACTGATTAAACCAACCCAAATCGCAATAGGAGAGGAAAGCACATAGCGATTAATCACACTATCAGGCCCTGCATTAATCAGTAGTACCGTACCTAGGATAGGTAAAAGAGCATAAATCCCAGGAAAGGGATAATCTGGATGTATCGTGATAAAGCCAATGAGGATTAACCCTAGCCCTAGCCAAGATTGTAGCGAAGAGTATTTAGGAAAAAGAGACTGTCGGCTGTAATGAATTGCGGCAAGATAGGCCCCTGCCATCAATTCCCATGCTCGGGTCGTAGGAAAGTAAAAATCAATGACCTTATCATAATAGGCATAGCCAAGATTAATAAGAAAAGAGAGGCTAATAATTATTGTGATGGATCGAGTTAGCGACCAACCATAGTGAAGAATAGCCCAGAGTATGAGGGGCCAGAAGATATAAAATTGCTCTTCAACAGATAAACTCCATAAATGAAGCAAGGGTTTTTGAATGGAGGAGAGATCAAAGTAGCCCGATTCGCTCCAGAGCATGAAGTTTTGAATAAAACCTGCACTAGTGGCAATATGTTGACCTAATTTTTGATATTCATTTTCAAGGTAAAAAACCCAACCAATGATAAGAGAGAAAAGCAGAATAACAATAAGTGCTGGGAAAATTCTTCTGATACGCCGTTGATAAAACTTGATAATGCTAAAGCTATGGGTTTTAAATTCTTTTAAGAGGATACCGGTGATGAGATAGCCGCTGATGACAAAGAAGATATCTACGCCAATAAAGCCTCCAGTTAATAAGCTTTTAGCATATTCATAGTGATAGGCAATTACTGCCAGTACGGCCAGTGCCCTTAGCCCATCAATATCTGGACGGTAGGTATATTTATGAGCGGTGTGCATTTTGTTTTAGGTAAGGAGTTTTGTTAGTTGTAACTTTTTGCTATTTTTTCTTTATTTTATGGGTTTATAAAAAAGGTCGTATCGCTGGTAATAAATCGTGGAAAGTTTTTCCAGTTGCATTCTCACCAATAGCATGGATTTTCCATTCGTTATTATGACGATAGACTTTCGCCATAATTTGAGCATTATGACTTCCTTGGCAACTTAGATCATAGCGGGCAATTTCCTCGCTACTATCATGATCCACTAAGCGACAAAAAGCATTCTCAATTTGATTAAAGCTTTGCCCAGTAAAGCTATTAACCACAAATACAAGACTAGATATTTCTACAGGCACTCTAGAAAGATCTACAATAACTTGTTCATCATCTCCTTCCCCATCTCCAGTACGATTATCGCCGGTATGGGTAATACTTCCATCTTTACTTTTTAACTGACCAAACCAAACCGTATCTACCAAATTTCCTGATTGATTAAACAAAATGCAAGAGGCATCTAAATCTATTGATTGCTTTCCTCCGCCAAAGCCAAAAAAACCTTTTTTCTCTACTGCATCCCAGCCCAAGCCCATAATCACTTTAGATAGGCTATGGTGTGCTTCTTTTTCAAGGGAAATTTTCTGACCTTTGGTAAGCTGTATTGACATGATTCCTCCGAAAGAATAAAGAAAATAGATAATTAAGTTGTTTCTTCTTGTTCTTGGGGCGGTAAATCCTTCTTATATCTAATGGAAGAAAATAACGCTAACCCAATAAAGGTAGCACCAATTAAACCAGTAATGACTTCTGGTACTTCAATTTGGGTACTCATCAACATAATTAAGGCTAATGCCCCAATAGCATAGTGAGCACCATGCTCTAAAAATACATATTCATCTAAGGTTCCTTGCTCTACTAAATAAACGGTTAAGCATCGAACAAACATAGCGCCTATCCCAAGACCTAACATAATAATAATTATATCTTTGGTAATAGCAAAGGCACCAATGACCCCATCAAATGAAAAAGAAGCATCTAGCACTTCAAGATAGAGAAAACCCATAATTCCTGCATGTTTTGCCGTATAAGCCATTACCTCCCCTTCTTTCTCCGTAAATAATTCAGAGGCAGTATGGATTAAAGAAAACAAGAAAATACCACTTACCCCGGAAAGGAGACTACTAAGTTTATGATCTATAGGTAAAAAATGTTGCACAATCAATAAAATACCTAATGAAATAAGCATTTCATTAGATTTAATATGCCCTATCTTTGCTAATTTTTCTTCTATAGCACCTAACCAGTACAGCTCTTTTTCATCAAAGAGAAATGATAAAAATACCATAAGCAAAAACATGCCTCCAAAAGTAGATATTTCTGCGTGTGTTGCGATAAGGTGTTCTGAATAACGATCAGGATCTCCTAACGCCATTTTTACCACTTCAATCATCCCTAAATCAGATGTTTCAGTCACAATTACAATGGGAAAAAGTAATCGCATTCCAAACACAGCAATTAAAATACCCCAGGTTAAAAAACGCTGTTGCCAGACAGGATGCATATCCTTGAGTACAGAGGCATTCACCACCGCATTATCAAAAGATAAGCTTACTTCAAGGATTCCTAAAATAGCGACAACGAATACCCCAGTTAAGCCCCCCCATAGGAAAGCAGCACTTAAGCCAATAGCAGTAACAATCAGAGAGTATTTAAAGTGTTGAATAAGAAATGTCATATATTTAATTAGTTTATTAATTTAGTGTCAGAACATACTTTTATCTAATTACAATTGCTGACAGCATACTCCATAATGTTTAGCACGCTGCAACAAATCTTCTGCCCAAAATCGATGAGTACTGGGCTCTACCATTTGTTCATTAAGTTTGAAAATTGCTGTAGTTTTCTCTTGTAAAGCTATTTTTGCTAAATCTAGATCCTGCTTACATACCCGATAACTAGATTCTATTACTGCAACTTGTGAAGGATGCACTGCTGCTTTGGTAAATAGCCCATGAATCATATCTAATACTATTTCTTGTTGTAATATCTTATGGTTATTGAAATATTCAAATACAGGTGCGGCTAGTTCATAACCTGCAGGGCGAAACGTGAGAATAATATCATTAATTACATTTCGTAGCGGGGTATCATAAATCGTGTGATTTTTAGGTCGCTTTAACTTCAGTAACCCTAATAAATCATTGCCTCCAATTCTTAAACAAAGAATGGGGTTAGCAAGTTCTGCTAGCCTCTCTCTAAACACGTCAAGACGATTCCGGTTAAATGCTAAATCTGTTTCAATAGTAGGCATTAAAAATGAGGTAAGCCTTTGAGCAGCAATTTCCCCATAGGATAATAGATTGCTTTCATCCACTTTAGGCAATACAAAGCCATTGATATTCTCAATTCCAGGCATCCTTATTAGTTGGGTAAATACTTTAAGATTACGAGGACGAATAAATTTCAAGATAGGAGAGGGGCGGATTTGAGTCAATACAGATTGTATATTAGCGAGTGCTGGAACCAAATCTTCTTCTGAAATGGCATCTTCAGTGCAAATAATAATTGAACGAATCCTTAATTGTTTTTTTTGGTTAAGAATTTGATCCATATCTGTTCGAGTAGCCGGTATATATAAAGTTGCACCCAATGCCATATAGTGGCAAAAATGAGTAGACACGCTAATTAATAGTTTTAATAAATGCCATAGCTGCAAATGGCATTTCCGGCTTATGGTCAATAACTATTTGCTTTTCCTTTGCAAGGAAGACTAAATGAGCTACCTGATTAGAATCAGGGTTTTTCAATAAAATCCTTTCTGGAATACGACGTAATATAACCCGAGTCGCCTCTGCAATACCGGGTTTAATGTAGTTAATATTTTCAATGCCATATTCTTTAGTACACTTCTCTAAGTAAAGCTTAGTTTGGTAAAATCGATCTATGCGAGATTTAAAAGATAAAGATTTAATTTGCCTAGGATCTATTTCAGATTCTATTTCATTAATAAACCAATTGCTTAAATCATAGGGCTGTAAATGATCATAATAGATACAGCCATGAAACTGACCAGTTTGAATATGATCATTTAAGATGGTTCTGGAGATCAAACCTGAAACTAAAGCATTGAGAACTCCTGAAGGAATAGGGTAATCTTCATAAGTAGCAGCACCATTTGCAACACCTGCTATATCTGAAATAACATAAAGATTATTATTTAGTTGGTCATTAGAGTGGTGCTGGTTCCAGTCAGCAATTGCTTGTTTAAATTCTTGCGTAATTATCCCTTTTGCAGTCCACGCATCAATAAATACTACGCCTTCTGCTGGACGACGACGCGTATTAAGTAAAAAATTAAGGGCTTGTTGATCAATTCCTCGATCTCGAATAATAGAAATTGAATAGTGCTGAGAATCCATATGTAGATGCCGACTTAAAGCCCGCTGTAATAAAATCCCAATGGGTGTCCCTGCACGTGCTAAAGATACTAAAGTAATAGGTGTAGGATAGGTTTGAGCAATATGGTAGGCAAGGCTAATTACCTCTCTTGCTAAACGCTTTTTATACTGTAGGGTTAATTTTTTAAAAAGCTTAAAATATAAAGGACTAGGTAGAGATTCTGCACTTATCATTTCTGAATAGTGTTTTTTTCCTGATTGAATTAATTTTTCTTTCTCTAAAATAGATAATGCTTCTATTTGTAGTGGAGTGAGTAAAAATTGACAGTCATCTGGATGGTAACTGCCAGTAAAAAGATGGGGTACAAATTTATTTTTTAGTATCTGATTCACAGATAAAGTTTATTTTTAGTTTATCTTACTGATCAAGTAGAAGCTTACCGTAAGTTGAATATATATCTTTTATCCTTAACTAAACTCCCATACTGTACCAGCTATTATCCCTGGTAAATTATGGTTGCCAACTAACCCTAAAGATTCGTATGCAATAATTGTTTCCCGATCTCTAGGAAGGTTATATAAATAGTGATCAATACCTTCCCTATATTCATCTTTAAAACTTAATTTACTATGAATAACATGACCAGTTTCAATAGGAGATCGAGTAGTACTTTGAAAAAGTACATCAAACCCTTGTTGTTCTAACCTTTCTGCCCATAAAAAAGGTTGAAATTGAAACTCTCCCGTACCAATAATAGATACTTTATTTGTTTTAGGAGAAGGACATTCAATTAGTTTTGATTCCTTGAAATTTATTCCTCTTCGCCCTGTATATTGTTGGGCTTGTATTATTGGTTGTGTTTTTTTGGGTTGACAAGGTAGTTTAGGGTTAAATTTTAGATTCTGAGTAAATACAAAGCGACCCTCTAGTAAGCTTATAAACGCAACAGGTTTATTTAACTGTTCAAATAAGGTTTTTTGACTATCAGAGAGCCAGTTTACAATAGAAACAATAATAACTTGAGAAATATGGGGTAATACTTTGATTAGTTGTTTTCCTAAAGCAAGTAAAGTATTACCTGTACTAATTTCATCATCTACTAAAACAAGAGTCTTAGCATAGTGGAATTGCTCTTGAAATCTGGATAAAGGACGATAGAGAATATGTCCTGGAGCATGGCTATGTGCCTCCTCAAAACGAATCCATACTTCTGCAGAGAGTTGATGCCGAGTAGTTTGCTGAAAAATAATATCGCTATGCTGGATATTTTGAACCAAATCATGAGCTACTCCAGCACCTAAACCTATTGCAGTTTCCGCCATACCTATTATTACCATAGGTTTTTTAGCCGCTACAAGAAACCTTCCTAAACGCTGATAAATATCCCGCATGACTGAAGGTTTACAAGGAAGATGCTTGCCTAAAACTTTAGAGACAAATAAATAACCTCGTTTAGGGTTAGTGCGAGAGGCAAAACTAAGTAAATTATCTAAGGGAAGTTCAGCCCTATGAACTTCTATTTCTAATACTCCAGCAGCTAGATAAATAATTTGAGACATAAAAAATACGCTAGATAAAAATTACCAGCGTATTTCTTTAAGTCTAAGGAAATAATCTCAATTATCCCTAGCCAACAGTTACACCAAAATCTTTGGCAACTCCTGCTAATCCCCCTGCATAGCCTTGACCTACAGCTTTAAATTTCCATTCCTCTCCATGACGATAAAGTTCGCCAAAAATCATTGCCGTTTCAATACTTGCATCTTCTGATAAATCGTAGCGAGCTACTTCGCTATGATCTGAATTATTTATGGCTCGAATAAAAGCATGGCTAACTTGACCAAAGTTTTGTTTTCTTTCCTCTGCTTTATGGATTGTAACTACAAACACAATTTTTTTTGCCTCAAGTGATAATTTAGAGATATTTATTGAAATACACTCATCATCTCCTTCTCCAGCTCCTGTTCGGTTATCCCCTGTATGTATTACTGCTCCACTAGGATCTGCAGTATTATTGTAGAAAACAAAGTGAGAATCACTTAGGACTTTATTAGTTTCCCCCAATATAAGAGCACTGGCATCTAAGTCAAAATCAGCACCATCGGTGGAACGTGCATCCCAGCCTAAACCAAAATTAATTTCTTTAATCCCAGGTGCTTCTTTACTCAGGGATACGTTTTGTCCTTTTTGTAAATTTACTGACATATTTTTGCTCTCTCTAAAGATCGAAATCAGCTGGATTTAAACCCAAATCTGCACAAATTTTTCTCACTACATTTTTTTCTGTATCATCAAAATCTCCATCAGATGCTCCAATAGCACAACAGACTCGAACTAATAACCTAGACTCTGATTCCTTTTTTTTGAGTTTTCCGATAACCTGAAGTGCATCTGCTTCACCAAATGTATGATCAAAATCAAATTTTTGAGAATACTTTTCAAACAACTCGATGATTTCTCTTGTATCAAATGCAGAAAGTACATCCGAAGATCTCAAAAAACCCATCATTTTTTGTTTTTCTTCTGGTTTAACTATACCGTCGGCATAAGCAACCATCGTACAGCCTGCTACAATACCTTCTAATAAATCCCTATTTTTAATTTTAGTAACCTCTGCTTTCAGGTTAGCAGAAACTTCATTAAATTTACCTTTTAACCAATCTAAAGCCATAAATACCTCTTAAAATTTTTATTAAAATAAATAATATTGAAATTAGTTTGCTTCAATGAAGTTTTTACTTCCTTCTACCTTCATTCAATACTATATTAATCTTAATTATGTTTCTAAGTATCTAAAATTATTAAATCGAAGAGATGAGGGCCTGTTTAGTTGTTATTTTAATTATTGTAAATCTTTCTGCTTGCGATCTTTTAAATGAGACTAAGAAGAATAGAGATTGTTCCAATGTAGACGGAATTGCTACTACTAAGAGTAGTATAGGTAGTGTAAATCAAGACAATTCTGATAAATATTATTATACTTGCTTACCAGATTGTCTTTCTTGCTGTGCTACTGCTAGTGATCTTAATTCAAAAATAGACAAACAACAGTCAGACAGAAATATTAGTAACAGAAATGTTTCACCACCTGCTACTGAAGGTAAAAATTAAGTACGATACTAAGAAAGGGTAGAGATAATAGTCAAGATACTACCTTATGTATGTAAATAAAATAGGTAATAATTAATGAAGTTACTTTTGAAAACTATTATATTAGCTTTCCTTTCTTGGAGTAGTTTTGCATATGCAAGAGCAGTAGAAGATACGCCCCCAACTATGGATACTCACAGTATTAATCTTTCAGACTATGAAAAAAGAATGGAATACAGCGATAGTGAAGATTTAAACTATGAAGAAGACACACAATCCAGCAGTAGCTATGAAGAAGATACACAGTCTAGTAGTAGCTACGAAAAAGACATGAAGTCTAACCCCAGAAGTAGAGGTGAAGACAATGATTTAGTCGATTATGTTAAGGATAGTGACTGGCTTGCGAAAAATTGGATCAAAGAGGAACCTAGTCGCTTAGGATTTGGTATTGGTAGTTTTGATACAGTGCATTCTAAAATGGCACCTTCTGCATTTGCTGAATGGCGCTTTGGTAAAAAGTTTTTTGGCATTGTAGCACCTATGGCAGGTATTCTGGCAAATACTGATGGAGGTGTTTTCGGCTATGGAGGTATCTATGGAGATTATAAATTCTATAATATTGTAATCACTCCATTTTTCTCTGTAGGAGGATACAGTCAAGGAGGAAGTAAAGATCTTGGAGGTATCTTTAATTTTCATGAAGGAATCGAGTTTGCTTACGAGTTTGATCATGGAATGACTGCAGGACATCGGGTTGGATTTAGATTTGGTCATATCTCCAGTGCCGGTATCAATAAACGTAATCCTGGTGAGAACCAAATTATGTTTATTTACGGTATCCCTCTAGGTCATTAATCATCATGACTAGTTTAGTAACAGGAGCTACAGGATTTGTAGGATCAGCAGTTGCCAAGCAGTTAGTAAATTTAGGGGAAACTGTTCGAGTACTGGTCCGCCCTAGTAGTAACCGTGCTAATTTAGATAATCTTCCAGTAGAGATTTTTGAAGGAGATCTTAGAGATCCAAAAAGCTTAGAAAAAGCACTCCAAGGTTGCCAATCATTGTTCCATGTGGCAGCAGATTACAGATTATGGTCTCGCAACCCCCAAGAGTTTTATGATAATAATGTTCAAGGATCCAAAAATATCCTTCTTGCTGCTGCACAAACAGGAGTAAAGCGAACCGTTTACACTAGCAGTGTAGCTGCCCTTGGTATTAATCCAGATCATAGCCCAGCAGATGAAAATACTCCCTCTAGTCTTGAGACGATGATTGGGCATTATAAGAGATCAAAATTTCTTGCAGAAGAAGAAGTTAAAAAATTAATAAAATCCTTAGGGTTAGATGTAGTGATTGTGAATCCCTCTACGCCTATTGGCCCTCAAGATATTAAACCCACCCCTACAGGGAAAGTTATTACGATGGCAGCTTCCGGAAAAATACCAGCCTATGTAGATACAGGGCTTAATGTAGTTCATGTAGATGATGTGGCTACGGGACATTTACTCGCTTTTGAAAAAGGAAAAACAGGTGAGCGTTACATTCTAGGTGGTGAAAATCTTTATCTACAGGAGATTTTAGAAATTGTTGCTCGCATCACAAACCGTAATCCTCCTAAAGTTCAACTTCCTCACTATATCGTTTTACCTATTGCTTATCTTGTCCAAGGTTGGGCTTATCTCACCTATGGAAAAGAGCCTATGATTACTATTGATAGTGTGCGGATGGCAAAAAAACATATGTTTTTCTCTAGCAAAAAAGCAGAGCAAGAATTAGGGTATACTCATAGATCTGCCCAAGAAGCCATTGCAGATGCTATTCATTGGTTTCAAGATCATCACTATATTTAGGTGCCTATTACTCCTCTAAGGTTTGTCGTAGGTACTTATAATTTATGGAATTATAAATATTGGGATTCTCGTAAAGAATCTCTTCATCAATTTATTACCCTCCATCAGCCAGATATCCTTTGTTTGCAAGAATTATGTCCTCAAAGCCGAAATTTACTAGATCAAACCCTACCTAATCACCAAAGAGTAGAGGATTCTTTTGAAGGATGGTTTAGGGAAGGAAATATTTATTGGAATAAGGCCCTCTTTAACCTTATTGTCTATGGCGCTGAAGAAATAGGTCATTTAGAAAAATGGCGCCGTTTGTTTTGGGTAAAATTACAACCTAAGTATTTAGACATGCCACCACTACTTGTTACAACGGCACACTATACTTGGTCCGGAAACAAACAGGAGCGTAAAGATGGAGTTAATATTCGAATAACCCAAGCACAAAACACGATTAGAGTGTTAAATCAATTTACTTCTCCTCAAGATTCCTTATTATTTATGGGAGATTTAAACGACAATTTTTTACCTCTACAAATACTCAGAGAAGCTGGCCTAACTGACTGTTTTAGTGCTCTAGGGCGTGCCCCACACATTACCCGTCCTACTATGCCTACCTTATTTCATGTTCCAGAAACCTTAGATTGGATATTACATCGAGGAAATTTAAAGCCTATGAATTGTGATGCCGTAGATTTTTTTATTAATAATGTCGCTCCCTCAGATCACAAGCCAGTACTTGCAACCTATCGATTTTTAGATAAATAACCTTTCTTCTTTAAAAGCTTAGTAACTACCATCGTACTTGTGAGTACAATTCCAATCTTTAATAATTGAGTAGCAGAGAGGACAATCGCAGAATCCTCTAAGCCTATCTGTTTATAATAGGTAGTAAGAAGTATCACCATCGTTGCACTATAGACACTACTATAATCTGCTCCAATAACTTGGCGCCAATTAAAAGTTATTTGCTTAAAAGCATCTTTTAACCCAGTAATGTTAGGCAACCATCGATTTACCTGACTACAGTATTTTATGTAGATGGTGCTGAATTTTTGTTGTAAAAAAAACTCTTCAGCAGCTACCATAGCGTTATATGTGATAAGAAAAAACAGGATACCTAAAATATATACCCAAATATTGCCATGGATAATGAAAAAGCTTAAGTATATAAATAAATTCCCTAAATATAGAGGATTTCGGCAATGGGCAAAAAATCCTTCCATAATAAGATTATCTGCATGAACCTGTTTATCTTTTCCTCCTCGCTTAATATAGGTTAGCCCAATGGTCATTACTCGAATTCCTTCTCCGAAGAGATAAACAAAAAGACCAAATAAAATAACAGCTAGATTGATACGAACATCATCTGAATTTATGGGGGGAAAACTTAAAAATAAAACTGCTAAAATAATTGGAAAAACACCATTTCGGTATTTAAAAATAAAATCTCCATAGCGGATAAAAAGGGTTTTTTGCTCTTTATTCATACAAAATTATTTAACTGCTAAAATTCCGCTAAAATTATACCAGCGAAAAAACTCCTCAATATGGGTAAACCCCGCCTCCACAAGAAGTTCACGGTTTTCTTCTGGGCGATAAGGAATCAATACATTCTCTAGTGCTTCTCGCTTCCTTGCAATTTCTACTTCTGAATAGCCTTGCTGCTTTTTCATATTGTAATAATAATTGATAAAGAGCCGATTAAATAAGCTGTCGTTTACGGTAATTTTTTCAAAAATGATCAAGCAAGATTGCGACCTCATCCCTTCTATGATGCTGCGAATCATCTGAGTGCGATATAAAGGGCGAATAAATTGAAGGGTAAGAATCATAATGACTACGGAAGCATTTTCTACAACTCGCTCTCGGTGTAGATCAGCAGCAATAAACTTATATTTTCGGGTACTGTTTTGCAATGAGGATTTCTGTCTTGCCTTCTCCAGCATATCCTCTGAATTATCTACCCCTATAAAATAAACATCAGGGTGCAGCACAGAATCGAGCTGTAGCAAGGTAGTACCTGTTGCACAACCAAGATCAAATAAAGAGGATCCCGGAATTGCAAAATCTGTAGCAATTTCTCCTGCCATCCGCTGCATTTCAGAATAAAAAGGTACAGAGCGATTCACCATATCATCAAAAACAGAGGCAGTTGCTTTATCGAAATGAAAATCACCGATTGGAGCACTACAGTTTTTAAATAAGTGATCTTCTGATTTTTTATTGCGTTCAGTCATTATTGTTGGAAACAATCAATATCTATACAAGGCGTTTAGATTTATTTCAGAGCAAATATACTCTTAAAAGGGATGCTTTATAAATAAGAATATTGGATAGTTTGAACTCTCATTTAGTTATATTAATTATACGCATAAATAAAAAACATAAATAATGAATTAATGAAAGAGAAAAAATGGTTCATATATCAACAAATGAGATTGCTCACGAATTTAGAGTAGTTAGAGAGGCTGATCTAATATCTACTAACGCAACAGGAATATGCGTTTCGGCTTATAGTACTGCTGTAGATCTAGAAAAATGCTAGCCTCACTTTCTACAATGGCATTAGATCTAATACTAATTTAGCGTAATCCTAGCTACAAGGTTTAAAAAAGTATTACAGAAAAAAAGGATAAGGTTCACCTTATCGGGTATGATCAAGGATCATATCAAACAAATCAGATTGGGGAGTAACTATTGAATTTATATGTAGATCATATAAATATGTTGCAATCTGAAGAGCTTTAATGAAAATTAAGCCCTGAAAACTATCTATCAGGGCTCACAAATAGAATCATGACATCTGAGATTGTAAGTAATTTTGTTGCCCTACTTTTTCTATTAGATCTAGTTGTGTTTCTAACCAGTCAATATGTTCTTCCTCGCTCTCTAGAATTTCCTCAAACAATTCACGAGTAACATAATCTTTTTGCTCTTCGCAGTAAGCGATACCTTCTTTTAGTATAGGCAAATTATCAAACTCTAACTTTAAATCGCATTCAAGCATTTCTTTTGGAGATTCACCAATAAAGAGCTTACCCAGCTCTTGAAGATTAGGAAGACCTTCTAGAAATAAAATTCGCTCTATTAATTTATCAGCGTGCTTCATTTCATCAATAGATTCTTTATACTCATATTCATTTAATTTTTTAAATCCCCAATTTTTAAACATTCGTGCATGTAGAAAGTATTGATTAATCGCCGTTAATTCGTTTTTCAGCACTTTATTTAAATAACTAATAATCTGTGTGTTACCTTTCATAGTGTTATACTCCATAGCTAAGCATTTTTTACTAATGACCTTAGATTACTAGATTATCTTTAGTATTTCAAATTTTTCTTTTTATTACAATAAGTTAACCGTAATAAGAATGGTTATAATTTAGGCTGGTATTTACAGGAGTTTAGCATTTATGTCTTCACTTAATCCTGCTTCTGAATCTCAACAAAAGAAACCATGGGTATTTTTTGCAACTGGATTTCGTCCATTTTTTTGGTTCGGAGCAGTAACGAGCTGTGCTTGGATGGTTTTATGGCTTTTACTGCTTAGTGGTGTTGAATATAATGTTAACCTTCCCTTACCTTATTGGCATGCTCATGAAATGCTATTTGGATTTGTATCTGCAATTATTGCTGGATTTCTTTTAACTGCAGTTAAAAGTTGGACTGGGCGACCTACCGCCAGTGGATTCTCCTTATTTTTCTTACTGATAGTGTGGATAGCTGGGCGAGTTGTTATGCTCTTAGCAAATAACATACCCGATATAGCGATTGCTATCATTGATACAGCTTTTGTTCCTTGTCTACTCTTTTTTGTAGGTAGACCCATTATTGCAACCCGTAATACTAGGAATATGGGAATTTTAGCTATACTAGGTGGGCTCATTATCTGTAACACTTTATTTCATTTAAGTTGGATGGGCTATCTTTCCATGGGGATCATTCCTTTTGTATTACAAACTGTAATTAATGTAGTTACTCTACTAATGGTAATTATTGGTGGTCGAGTTATCCCCGCATTTACCCAAAATAGATTACCTGGTGTTAAAATCTACCAGCTTACTTGGTTAAACCATCTAGCATTAACTACTACAGCAGTGTTTTTAATAATAGAGACTATTCCTAGCATGGAAAAATATGCAGGCTATCTAGGAATTGCTGCGGGTAGTTTAAACTTTATTCGTCTACTAGGTTGGGGCTGGCATAAAACTTTTCCTCACCCTTTGCTCTGGATTTTAAATTTAGGTTATTTATGGATTTGTGCGGGACTGGTTGCTAAAGGCCTGAATTCTTCCTATTTAATTGATGATTATCGAAACATAGCCCTGCATATGCTTGCAACAGGTGCCATGGGTACTCTTATTCTAGGAATGATGTCCCGAGTAGCACTTGGCCATACAGGAAGACCTATGGAACTCCCTCATGGGATGTTAAAATCTTATATTTTCATTACGTTAGCGGCAATTACTCGTGTAAGTGCTCCTTTATTACCTATGCAGGTATCTACTGTAGCACTATTTTTAGCAGGTGGACTCTGGGTTGCTGCTTATCTCATCTTTTTATATTATTACACGCCCATATTATGGAAATCTAGAATAGATGGGCGCCCTGGATAGGATTGTCTATGGATACTCATTTTAGCTCTATCGTTGTTCCAGTAGATGGATCAAAAGGATCCCAGAATGCAGCTAGTTTTGCAGCTAAATTAGCTGAAGTTGCAAAAACGCCTGTAATACTTATCCACGTTTTCTCTATCAATGAGAAGCCTATTGGAGTAGATGATACTTTTGGATTAGGTCTAGTGACTATTAGTTATGAAAATCAGGAGGATATAGATCAAATTAAGGAAGAAAGATCTAAAAAAGCCTTTGCTAGAATATATGAGGCTCTTGGCGGTAAGCCAAGTAATTTTGAAGAGAAAACACTTATTGGCGATCCTGCTGAAGAAATTTTACTTTATCTAGAAGATCATCCAAATGCCATGGTTGTAATGGGACGGCGAGGGCTTTCTAAAATTCGATCATTGCTACTTGGAAGTGTTAGCGAAAAGATTATGCGCTATTTTTCAGGCCCAATTACTATAGTGCCTTAACTTCTGTTTATCTTGTAACCTCTAGGAAGGGTTTCACTCCTTATAAACCCATAAAATAAAGAAAAAATAGCAAAAAGTTACAACTAACAAAACTCCTTACCTAAAACAAAATGCACACCGCTCATAAATATACCTACCGTCCAGATATTGATGGGCTAAGGGCACTGGCCGTACTGGCAGTAATTGCCTATCACTATGAATATGCTAAAAGCTTATTAACTGGAGGCTTTATTGGCGTAGATATCTTCTTTGTCATCAGCGGCTATCTCATCACCGGTATCCTCTTAAAAGAATTTAAAACCCATAGCTTTAGCATTATCAAGTTTTATCAACGGCGTATCAGAAGAATTTTCCCAGCACTTATTGTTATTCTGCTTTTCTCTCTTATCATTGGTTGGGTTTTTTACCTTGAAAATGAATATCAAAAATTAGGTCAACATATTGCCACTAGTGCAGGTTTTATTCAAAACTTCATGCTCTGGAGCGAATCGGGCTACTTTGATCTCTCCTCCATTCAAAAACCCTTGCTTCATTTATGGAGTTTATCTGTTGAAGAGCAATTTTATATCTTCTGGCCCCTCATACTCTGGGCTATTCTTCACTATGGTTGGTCGCTAACTCGATCCATCACAATAATTATTAGCCTCTCTTTTCTTATTAATCTTGGCTATGCCTATTATGATAAGGTCATTGATTTTTACTTTCCTACGACCCGAGCATGGGAATTGATGGCAGGGGCCTATCTTGCATGAGCAATTCATTACAGCCGACAGTCTCTTTTTCCTAAATACTCTTCGCTACAATCTTGGCTAGGGCTAGGGTTAATCCTCATTGGCTTTATCACGATACATCCAGATTATCCCTTTCCTGGGATTTATGCTCTTTTACCTATCCTAGGTACGGTACTACTGATTAATGCAGGGCCTGATAGTGTGATTAATCGCTATGTGCTTTCCTCTCCTATTGCGATTTGGGTTGGTTTAATCAGTTATCCGTTATATTTATGGCATTGGGCTTTATGGTCTTTTTTTATTGTGATTGTAGGGGATATTAGAGGTAATGAGCTTTATCGTCATGCTCTAAAGATTGCTGCCCCTTTACTCTCTTTTCTTTTAGCGTGGCTGACCTATAAATACTTAGAGAAACCTATTCGTAGTACGGCTAAGGGGAAATCTACTCTAGTTTTGCTGACTAGTGTAGTAATTATTGGAGTTGCTGGACTGGTGATTTTTCAAAAAGAGGGAATATCCCATCGACCTTTTAAAATCTTTGATGATCGAGCAGGAGAGTACATTCGATCAACTATTTCAAACCCAATAGTAGAGAGATGCTCTAATCTCTATAGAAAAGCTACTTACCCAGAGAAGTGGTTTTGTACCCTAGGGGATCCTCAAGCCGAGACTTGGATCATGACTTACGGCGATAGTCATATTCGAAGTATAATTCCTGCTCTTGATCACTATGGCAAAGAAAATCATGTTCGTGTGCTAAACACTAATGCAAATACTTGCTTACTCTTATTAGGAATAGAAGTTTTAGGGTTAGAAAATAATTGGTATTGCTTAGATCTCGGGAAGAAAGTATCTGAATTTGTTAAAGATCAAAAACCTGCGGCTATAATTCTAGTAGCTCGCTGGATGGCTTATAATAGGGAGCTAAAATTATTTGGAGATGAAATTGAAGGGCTAAAAGCTATTCATGAGCAGATAGTTTTACAAGATGATATAGAGTACTTCAAATATGGATTGACAAACACTCTTTCTTACTATAGCACTTTAGATATTCCTATACTTCTGTTAGAAGATAATCCATGGCAAAAAAAAGATCCCCCGTTTAGTGTACTGCGGTTCAATAGCTTTAAGAGTAGCGATGTTTTAGAGAAGAATCTAAACAAATTTTCAATCTCATTAAAAGCGCATTTGCAGAATCAAGCAAAAGTCAATGAAATTCTAGAAAAAATTATCCCTTATTTCCCTAACGCTTATATTCTAAATACAGATGAAGCATTATGCGATTCTAAAATCTGCCCTTGGACTAAGAGTGGGCAGTTTTTATATCGGGATCAGGATCATTTAACTACTGCTGGTAGTATGCTGGTTTACCCGCTACTTAAAGAAAAATTAAATGCTATTTTGAAGATTTCTAATTAAAAAAAATACCTATTTATGTACCCTATTAAGCACAAAATACTATTCGTACTCACTTTATTTTTTTCTATTAATAGTTTTAGCAGCGCTTTAGTCGCAGGGGCATCAGAACTAGTAAGTGCCTTGACTAATCAGTTAAACATTTCTCCACAGCAAGCATTAGGAGGATCAGGGGCTATCTTTCGTGCAGCACAAAACAATATGAAACCACAGGCTTTCCAAAGCTTATCTCAGTCAGTACCCGGAATAGATAGCATGATAGCTGCTGCACCTATCGCTAAATTAGGGTCTGGAACAGAAGGGAAGTTAGCAGCACTAATAGGTAAAAGTAACTCTTTGGAAAACATGACATTACTCTCTGAATCATTTAAGAAACTTAACCTTTCTCCAGAAATGATTAAGCAATTTATGCCTATAGTCACTGACTATGTAAAGACAAATGGTGGCCAAACCGCAATGAATTTATTACAATCTGCTTTATCTATACCTTGATTTCATGGGCTACTAACTCATAGCTTTGAGATCGGTAATAGCGGTAGCGTTTACGACCTTCTTGGCGGTTTAATTCATCTTGAAGTATAATTTCTGCGATTCGTTGAAAGTCTTTATAGAAACTTGGTACTTGTAAGGATAAATTAATTAATAAATCTATTGGTATGTTTGGTTTATCTTGATACCCAATTAATACGGGAGATATGGGAATTTCTCCATTATGATCCACAATCATGCTATGGGGCACAAAACTAGATTGGCGAAAAGTCCATAATAAATTATCTATATTTTGTGCCTGATCTTTATTTTCGGTATAAATATAGATTTTTTGCCCTAAGTGATAGATTTTCTCAGTAAGTTTACAGGCAAATCGCTTATCTTCTCCTAATTTATTACTATTGAGTAGGTAAAAATCGATCTGTCTCATAACTACGCATTACTTCTTTTCTTGAGCAGACTGGATTAAGTATTGAGTAAGCAGGGATACAGGGCGACCAGTTGCTCCTTTTTCTTTCCCTCCAAGCCATGCTGTACCTGCAATATCTAAATGTGCCCAACATAGATCTTCAGTAAATCGAGAGAGAAAACAAGCGGCAGTAATCGTCCCTGCTTCTCTACCACCTACATTAGCTATATCAGCAAAATTACTCTTTAATTGAGATTGATAATCTTCCCAAAGGGGAAGCTGCCAAACTCGATCACCACTAACTTCCCCTGCGGCAATCAGTTGATTAGCGAGGTCTTGATTATTACTTAATAAACCACTAGGGTGAGCCCCTAAAGCAATAACGCACGCTCCCGTTAAGGTTGCAATATCAATAACTGTTTTTGGATGATAACGTTTACTATAAGTAAGAGCATCACACAAAATCAGCCGCCCCTCTGCGTCCGTATTGAGTACTTCTATGGTTTTCCCAGCAAGACTAGTAACAATATCACCTGGTTTATTCGCCTTACCACTTGGAAGATTTTCTACACTAGGAGTAATCCCTACTACGTGAATAGGTAGTTTAAGTTCTGCACACGCTTTAATTGTGCCAAGAACGCTTGCAGCACCGGACATATCGTATTTCATCTCATCCATGCGATCAGCAGGTTTAAGCGAAATACCTCCAGAATCAAAGGTTACTCCTTTACCCACTAAGACAATAGGTTGTTCATCCTGTTTTGTTCCTTTGTACTCTAGAATTATAAATTTAGGTGGCTCTATACTGCCTTTAGCTACTGAAAGCAAAGCTCCCATTCCAAGTTTTTCCATATCATCTTGGTTAATAACTTGTATTTGTACATGCTCTCTATATTGTTGGGAAATTTTGCAGGCAGAAGCAGCTAAATAGGTAGGGGTACAGATATTCCCAGGAAGATTAGCCAGATCTCGAGCAAGTTTTACTCCTTTACCTATGGCTTTTCCCCAAGTAATACCTTGATCAATAGTGGGTTGCAGTGTAATTTCTTCTAATAATAAAGAAATCTTTTCGAGCTTAGATGAATCGGCGTCCTTTTTACTTTTTGTTTGATCGTAGTGATATAGGGCATACTCAGCAGTTTCTACAATTAATTTTGCCCATTGTGCACTATCTTGTTTTTCGTTTTTTAGCTCTAAAAGGCAGGCAGTAGCCTTATTAGCACCAGTTTTTTGGAGTGTTTTTACTGTAGCTAGCCAAGTTTCACGTAATTTATTTATATCAAATTCGTTTTTTTTACCGCAGCCCATGAGTAAGACTCGCTCTGCTCCTATGCCAGGAAGGGAAAAAAGTAATAAAGTCTGCCCTATTTTTCCAGTAAAATCACCATGGGTGATTAATTTAGATAAATAATGACAACTTACTTTATCAATATGTTGAGCAGAAAGAGAAAGTTTTTCATCTTCATAAATCCCTATGATAAGTGCAGGGGTGTGTAATTTGTCTGCAGTGCCGTAAACGATATTATAGTCCATGATGCACTCCTAGGATGCGTTATTGTGTCTTTCCTAAAGTTTAATCGTTTTTTCATAGATAATGTGAAAAATGCTTAGAATCTTTCTTATCGATCGCTATATCCTTAAAGAATTAAGCCTAAATGTAGCTGCTTCTACCTTAATTTTAATGCTGATCTTTGGCGGCCTTCGTTTTATCCATTTTTTAGGAAAAGCAGCCCGAGGAGATATCCCAGCAGGTACTGTGCTTTCTCTTGCGAGCTATGAATCTTTAGGTGCACTTGTTCTATTATTACCTTTGGCTGCTTTTTTAGCAGTGATTTTGGTACTGGGCCGAATGGGGAATGATGGTGAGACGATCGCTTTATATGCCTGCGGAGTAGGGCGTAATCATCTTTTGCGAGTAATGCTTATTTTTGGAGTATTACTTGCAATGGTAGTAGGTACTATTTCTTTATATTTAGCCCCCCTTGCCTTAGCTCGTGGTTATCGTATTGAACAACAAGCACTGCTTGCTGCAGAAACCACAGGGTTAGTGGCAGGAGATTTTAAAAAGACTCATAGTGGAGAGCGAATATTTTATGCAGAGAGATTGAGTAAGGATCAATTAGTGATGAAAGATATTTTTATTCAAATGCAGCAGCCTGATCAAAAAGTTATTTTTCGAGCTAAACAAGGGCATCTCGAGACTGATGAGGAAAATGGGAATAAAAACTTAATTTTAGAGGATGGATATCGCTATGATCTTCCTACTGCTGATAATAGTATGCGAATCTCCCGCTATGCTCGCCACGGATTATTAGTAAGAAAAGGAGGAGAGCGTGAATTTAACATTCGTCATAAAACTATTCCTACACTAAAGCTATGGATAATGGGTGCTCCTAATGATATTTCAGAAGTGCAATGGCGCTTATCTATGCCTATCTCGACTTTACTATTGGTGATGTTTGCAGTACCTCTAACACGCTACGAGCCTCGAAAAGGACGCTACTCAGGGTTAGTATCTGCAATTGTTACTTATCTTATCTATAGTAATACCATAGGAATAGCAAGGCATTGGATAGATAAGGGGATAGTCTCTACCATATTTGGTCTATGGTGGGTACATATAGTCATGTTGATGCTTGTCTTAGTCTCCCTTTGGCCGCCCCGACCTTTACAGAAAATACTAAGTTGGCTACGTAGTAGCTTGCCAAAATTTAATTTTTTAGGGGCACTTCAATCTCTATTTTACTTACTACGCCATATTAGTATTTTTCAAAATAAAAAATGAAAATACTGGATCGTTATTTAGGGCAAGCCATCATCCATTATACCTTTCTTGTTTTACTTGTACTTATATCTCTTCATACGTTTTTATCATTTGTTACCGAGCTTGAAGATGTAGGTCATGGATCCTACGAAATTTCCCATGCAATTAAATACACCCTATATTCTATCCCACAGCATATTTATGATTTACTCCCCGTAGCAGTTTTATTGGGTAGTGTCTTAGGACTAGGTAATATGGCATCTCAAAGTGAATTAATTGCAATGCGATCTGCTGGATTTTCCATAGGACGAATTATTCAATCTGCCCTATCTACCGGGATGATCTTTGTCGTTATGACTGCACTTATAGGAGAAATTATTGCTCCTCCTGCAGAACGGGCCGCGGATAAGTTACGATCCCTTACAAAAGTGAGTGTTCCTAGCGAGCAAAGCAAAGAAGGGTTTTGGACTCGAACTGGAGATACTTTTAATCGTATTGGTCAGGTGTTAGCTAGTGGTGAATATAGAGACATTGAAATTTTTGAATTCGATCCGCAACACAAGCTTAGAAACATTACTCAGGCGGTTCGTGCTACTTATCTTAATGATGGCTGGCATTTAAAGGAAGTAACCCAGCGGCGTATTTTCTCAAAGAGAGTTATTATTAACCATGTACCAGAGGCAATTTGGAAATCGAGATTAAACCCGGAGATATTACAAGTTGTTATGGTTGATCCTCATGAATTTTCTGTTTGGGGACTACATCACTATATCAAATATCTAAGAGAGAATAAGCAAGCCACTGATCGGCATCAACAGGCTTTTTGGAGCAAGATTGTTGCCCCTTTTAATGCGCTTATTATGATGTTTCTAGCTATCCCATTTGTATTTGGTCCTTTACGTTCGGTGAGTATGGGGCAGAGAATCTTAGTCGGTGCTTTGGTTGGTATTGGTTTCTTTCTTTTTAATCGCCTTTTTAATCAGGTAGGAATCGTATTTGGGTTTCCTTTGTTTTTAAGTGCTGCTTTCCCTTCTTTTTTAAGCTTGGGGATTGGGATGATTATGATGCGTCGGGTTTACTAGGTTTAGGTAACAAGATAAGCTGGGTTTCAGAAAAACGATCGTGCCAAGCTCTGTTTTCTTTATCAAAGAGTGCCCACCAAAATCCGATACCTAACAGTGACCACGAAATTAAAGACAGCCCAAAACGAGACAAAGCTTGTAACCAAGTAATATTGCTACCATCTAATTGTTGTACTCTAATCCGCCAGACCCACATTCCTATCGTTTGCCCTCTATAAATCCAAAAAGCACTGAAAAAAATGATGGTGGCAGATATGAGATATACTTGATAGAGTATATTTCCAGATTCAATACCTTCTCCTTGTCTAAAAGGTAAAGTAATAAAAGTGGTGAGTAGAAAAAGCATAAACACCAGCAATACACTATCGTAAAAAATAGCACAGAAGCGGCGAAGGAGACTTGGGACAGGTATAGGAGATTCCAATGGATTGTTTGAATTGTTTTTAGATTTCATCATTTCAAAAAGCTCTATTAGCAAAATAGTAAGTCTTACGCTGAATATAAATCATGATATTGCAATTATACGGCCAAACTGCATTTTCTTCCTTTCGTCTTAAAAAACTCCTAGCTCAGCTACAGGATAGTGTAATAGATATTACTTCAGTGGAAGTAAAATATTTTTATTATTGTGATATTGCTCAATCTCTATCTGATCAAGAAAGCAGTCAGCTTAAACAGCTATTAGAGGCTGAAAGTCTTCCTATCTTTTCAGAAAACCAGCTTCAAAATCAACTTATAGTTATCCCACGACCGGGAACAATTTCTTCTTGGTCAAGTAAGGCTACAGATATTGCCCACCTCTGTGGTTTAACTAAAATTAAACGGCTAGAAAAAGGACTGATTTATTTATTCTATACAAGTAATCAAGCCAATCTTTTACCATCTCAGCTTAATATCTTAAATTTACTCATTCATGATCGGATGACTGAAAAGGTTTTTCATAATATTCAAGAAGTACCAAATATATCTCAATTCTACGAGCCAAGATCAATAGCCACGATAGATATTTTAAGTAATGGGAAAGATGCCCTTAAAGAAGCAAACAAAAAAATGGGGCTTGCTTTAACAGATGATGAAATTGATTATCTAATTACGAGTTATCAAGCATTAGAACGTAACCCCACAGATATAGAGCTGATGATGTTTGCTCAAGCAAATTCTGAGCATTGCCGGCATAAAATTTTTAATGCTGCTTGGGTGATTGAAAATCAACTACAGCAACGAAGCCTATTTGAAATGATTCGTTTTACCTATGAATCTTATTCGGAGGGTATTTTATCCGCTTATAAAGACAATGCAGCTGTGATCGCTGGGGGAAAAGCACCTCATTTTATAGTAGGTAATTTAGGAGCCTCCAATTATAGTTATCAAGAAGAAGAACGACATGTACTAATTAAAGTAGAAACCCATAATCATCCCACCGCTATTTCTCCTTTTGCTGGAGCTGCCACCGGATCTGGAGGAGAAATCAGAGATGAGGGTGCGACCGGTCAAGGAGGAAAGCCTAAAGCAGGGTTAGCTGGATTTTCTGTTTCCAATTTGCATATTCCAAATTTTAAGCAGCCGTGGGAAATAAACTATGGTAAACCTAGCTGGATGGCTTCAGCTCTAGATATTATGTTAGCTGCACCTATTGGATCTGCTGCTTTTAATAATGAATTTGGGCGACCCAATTTATGTGGTTATTTCCGTACTTTTGAAGAAAAAATATCTAGAGGAGGTGATTCAGAGCTTAGAGGCTACCATAAACCGATTATGATCGCAGGAGGAATAGGCAATATTCGTCCTACAGCAGTACAAAAAAAATCCTTACCGGCTGAGACTCCTTTAATTGTGATTGGAGGTCCGGCATTACTGATAGGTCTAGGAGGAGGGGCAGCATCTAGTTTAGCTTCAGGAGAAGGGGATGAGTCTTTGGACTTCACCTCTGTCCAGCGGAGTAACCCTGAAATGCAAAGACGTTGCCAAGAAGTAATCGATCGCTGTACTGCATTAGGTCATGAAAATCCTATCTTATCTATTCATGACGTGGGAGCTGGTGGGTTATCTAATGCCTTACCTGAATTGGTACATGATAGTCATAGGGGGGGAGAATTTCAATTACGAGAAATTCCTAGTGATGAACCCAATTTATCTCCATTGGAGATTTGGTGTAATGAAGCCCAAGAGCGCTATGTGTTAGCTGTTAATCCTAATCAAATTGATCTATTTCAAAATATTTGCGAGCGGGAGCGTTGTCCTTGGGCAATAGTGGGTAGAACTACTGAGCGGGAACGATTAATTGTCTCTGATTCCTACTTTAATAATAACTCGGTGAACATTCCCATGGATCTGCTTTTCGGTAACCCACCAAAAACGACTAAGAATATTCTTCAGAAATATACTTATCGTCTTACTCCCTTACAACATAATGAAATTACCTTATTTCAAGCTGCTGAAAAGGTACTTCGCCTTCCTTCGGTTGCTAGTAAAAGTTTTTTAATTACGATTGGAGATCGATCAATTACTGGATTAGTTGCTCGAGATCAAATGGTAGGCCCTTGGCAAGTGCCAGTCGCAGATTGTGCGGTCACTTTAGCAAGTTATCAGGGTCATATTGGAGAGGCTATGTCTATAGGAGAGCGACCTCTGATTGCCCTTGTAGATCCAGCAGCATCAGGGCGTATGGCAGTAGGAGAGGCCATTACTAACATTGCAAGTGCGTCTATCAATAGCTTAAATCAAATCAAGTTATCTGCAAATTGGATGGCTGCTTGCGGAGATTCAAAAGAAGATATTGCCTTATTTAATACGGTAAAGGCAGTAGCCATGGAGCTTTGTCCACAATTAGGAATCACTATTCCTGTGGGAAAAGATTCTTTGTCTATGGGGGCTACTTGGAGACAAGAGGGTAAAGAGCAAGTGATGAAAGCGCCTCTTTCTCTAATTATCAGTGCTTTTGCACCAGTGTCTGATGTGCAGAAATCTCTAACTCCTCAACTACAAACAGATGTGGGAGATACCCTATTATTACTTATTGATTTAGGGCAAGGAAAAAATCGCCTTGGTGGTACAGCACTCGCTCAAGTCCATAACCAAACAACTGAGTACGTTCCTCCAGATCTGGATGATTCTAGCTTACTGATTCGTTTTTTTAGCGCTATTCAACACCTTAATGATAAAGAACTACTACTTGCTTATCATGATCGTTCCGATGGTGGATTATTTGCTACCCTATGTGAAATGGCATTTGCTGGTCATTGTGGTATTCAAATAGCTTTAGACGCTTTAAATACAGATAATTTGTTATCTGTTCTTTTTAATGAGGAACTCGGTGCAGTTATTCAGATTAAGTATAAAGATCAAGAACAGGTATTAACTTATTTACACCAACACGGATTAGGAAATGATACCTACCTCTTAGGTAATCTTGATACTAACGATAAACTTAGCTTTTCTTTTCATGGTCGGGTAGTACTGGAGAAAGACAGAATCTACTATCAAAGAATCTGGGCAGAAACTAGCTATCATATGCAGAGTCTACGAGACAATCCAGACTGTGCCCAACAAGAATTTGATTCTCTATTAGATCAAAATAACCCTGGACTAAATCCAGTACTTACTTTTAATCCAGCAGAAAATATTACATCTCCTTATATTGCTACTGGAGCACGTCCTCCTATTGCAATTTTAAGAGAACAAGGTGTCAATGGTCACATTGAAATGGCAGCCGCTTTTGATCGTGCGGGGTTTACTGCCATAGATGTACATATGAGTGATATTTTGAAAAAAAGAGTTAGCCTTTCTAATTTCAAAGGATTAGTTGCTTGCGGTGGGTTTTCCTATGGAGACGTACTCGGTGCAGGTCGTGGTTGGGCTAATACTATTTTGATGAATCCTCTTGCTTATGATGAATTTGCTACCTTTTTTATCAGAAAAGATAGTTTCGCTTTAGGTGTATGTAACGGTTGTCAGATGTTCTCTTATTTACAAGAAATTATTCCGGGTGCTACGTTATGGCCAAAATTCATACCTAATTATTCTGGACAATTTGAAGCTCGATTGATAACTGTAGAAGTGCTAAACTCTCCCTCTCTATTCTTTCAAGGTATGGAAAATTCTAAAATTCCAATTGTGGTTGCCCATGGAGAAGGGTATGCCCGTTTTAAAGATCAAGAAAGCATAGAGGCGAGCATAGCCAGTCAGAATATAGCCCTTCGATTTATAGATAATTACGGACAATCCACAGAAAATTATCCATTTAACCCAAATGGTTCACCACAAGGAATTACAGGGCTTACTAATAATGATGGTCGATTTACCATTATGATGCCTCATCCTGAACGGGTATTTCTTACTGCTCAATATTCTTGGTGCCCTAAAAATTGGGGTAGTAATGGACCATGGTTACGAATGTTTCAAAATGCACGCTATTGGTTAGGCTAACGAGGCTTTAATCGCCTAAGGAGTACATAAACTGCTCCTGTCCCTCCATCAAAAGTACGGGCAGAACAGAAAGCAAGTACATCGTCTCGTTGCTGCAACCAAGTATTTACTTTATTTTTAAGGATGGGTTCTTTGTGATAAGAGCCTAACCCTTTGCCATGAACAATCCGTATACTACGAATATTTCTTTTTTTACAGTTCCCTAAAAACTGAGTAAGTTCATAGCGAGCAGTAGGTACATTCATTCCATGAAGATCAAGCTCAGCAGAAATACTAAATTTTCCTTGGCGTAAATTTCTTAATTGCCGTTTACCTAGCTCTGGACGAAAATAAATCAATTCTTCCCCAGATTCTATCTCTGTAGCTTGAAAGGAATCAGAGAGCATATCTTTAAAAACTAGCATTTCATCTTGGTGAAATTGGTATGGAATAGGGGATAGAGATTTTTTGAAGGGGAAAATTCTATTTTGCTCCAGCGGAGATATCCCCTCCACAGCCTCTTGGAATAAGGCTTTATCGGAATCAGAGAGTGGATCATTTTTTTTCATCGCTCAATATCTATTAGCTATTTATTTTGAGTAGCATAAAAATAAAATTCTCTATATAAATCCCTTTAGGCATCTAAGTAGTTTATACTATTAAGCCAATTGCCGGAGTAGCTCAGTTGGTAGAGCAGGGCATTCGTAATGCCAAGGTCGTAGGTTCAACTCCTATCTCCGGCATCAATTACCTCAACTTATAATATGAATTCAAAAAAAGAAGCTGATATCAGTTCAGTTAATGAACTGATAGAGAAAAACCGCCTATGGTCCCAGCGGATTCAGAATCAAGATCCAGAATTTTTTACTCGCTTATCTCATCAGCAAACCCCAAAATATCTATGGATTGGTTGCTCAGATTCTAGGGTACCCGCTAATCAAATCGTAGATCTGGATCCCGGTGAAGTTTTCGTTCATCGCAATGTATCTAATTTAGTACTCCATTCGGATATGAATTGCTTATCTACTATTCAATTTGCAGTAGATATCTTAAAAGTAGAACATATTATGATTGTAGGTCACTACGGTTGTGGAGGAGTCTTAGCTGCATTAAAAGGCAGCCGAATGGGACTAATTGATAATTGGCTCCGCTATATTGGGGATACTATGGAACACCATAGATCACTACTTATACAGACACCGCAAGAAAAGCATCATGATCTTTTATGCGAACTCAATGTTATTGAGCAAGTGATTAATGCGTGTCGTACTACGATCATACAAGATGCTTGGGATCGTGGACAGCAGCTTACTGTCCATGGCTGGTGCTATGGTCTTAAAGATGGGCTTATTTATGATCTTGGCATTGATGTAGCTAGCTTCAATGAATTAGAGCAGTCCTACGAACAAGCACTTGCAAATTTAATTAAATAGCAGCCTTAAAAGATATTTTCTCCATACTCACTTCATTTTTCACAAGATTTCCTTTCATAAATTGAATGATTTGAGCTAGATCTCGGGTTAAGTTTGAACCTGCATGATGAGCCGACCCAACCACGATGGAAGAAACCATCATGGCAGGAATAACTGGGTGATTTCCATAAATATTATATTCGTCACGATGATAATGCCGAGTCTGCCCCTGTTTATAACTCTCTGTATCTGGATTAATAAGCATTAATCCACAGGAGAGATTTTTACCTGTCTCTTTCTCGTGAATACCATGGAGGTATTTCAGAGTAAGTTCGGGAAGGTCATAAATAAATACTTTTTCATTATTTTTATATTTCGCATCTACAACAAAATAAATAATATTACCTTGAATACCCTCTAAACTAATTAGAATATCAGGAGAACGATAATTATATTTTCCTCGACCAGATCTTCGAGAAATTTGACCTTCTCTACTTACTTTCCATTGCTCAGAATTGATTAATCTGTGGGTATGAAATTCCTTGTAGCGAGTCTGATATATCTTAGGCTCATATTCAACCTTTAACATAAAATCACCCCATCTATAATAGAAACTTGCTATATCACCCTCATAATTTTTCGTACTACTAGATATCTCATCTACAGTAAAAGATCGATCAAAATAATGTTTTATTAAAAATAAAGCGTAATATTCAAAAAGTTTTGGCATATCCCGAATGGAGGAAAGCTCTTCTTGGGTACTCCAATCAGGACTCCCATAACGCTGCCAATCCATCATTTTTTGAAATATTTTAAAATAGTAAGAATACCGTTTAGCTTTTGGTGTTATTTGAATTATCTTTGTTATGATTCTACTCACAGGAATTTTATGCTGAATTTGCCGAGAAAATACCTCAAGCTGACATTTCAAATGTTTACATCGTTGAATTTTATTATTGTTAAGATCTCTTAAGAAGAGATTTTTTTGACTAAAAAAAGACCGATAACCATTATATTCCGGCTTTTCAGTAAGTTTATTGTTATACGTAGCTTCCTCTAATTGTTTTATAATCTGGCTTACATCACGAATCATTAGAGCAATAAATCCATGTAATACTTGATTTTCATAAATATCTGTCTGAGGAATAAATTTAACCTCTGGGATTTGGTATGCACCATAGAATGTTCCATCAAGATGGAGTGTAGTCTCCTCTATACTGTCTACCTGGTAGAGTTGATCCGTATGTGTTGCTAGCCAAGCAAGCCCAGAATCATCAATCAGTGTGTTTTCATTAGGCGTAATAAATTGAGTTTGTTCATGCCAATGAGTAAGCGGCCTAACATAAATAGTAGGAAGTGTCTTGTCTAAAAATTGAATATTTTTCTCTAACCGTTCTATTAAAAATAGATCATCTCTTGCTCCTTTCTCCTGGAAACCAGACTTTCTTCTAGTGACTCGAAAAAAATCAGCAAGAATTTCTTCATTTTGCTCAGCTAGAAAATTAAGCATGGCTTCTACTCGATCTGCGTTAATTTTCTTAGCAAGAATTTCAATAGGATGAAATTGTCGAATAATTTCTATTTCATCATTTTGTTTACGAATAAGATCAAATTCTGCAATGCCATAATAATTTAGAAATAAGGCTTCATTCTCTCTGTTAGGCAGCCATGTATATTGATATTGATTATCTTTGATATGCTTTTCCGAGCAGGGGATTTCCTGCTCGTGAAGCGCTAAAAATAGATTTTCTTTTTCATAATTCTGCTTTAACTGAATGGATAGCGCTAGTACATCATCTTCTCTCAAGATGATAGCTCTAGGTTGGATTTCTGTAATAGGGTGTAAGGAGTAGCATATGTTTTGTGCTTCTCCCTTAATAACTTCAATTTTTAAAACCATAGAGAATTCCTGCCTAAAAAAATGAATAGGTTTGAGCAAATTCATCTCCATTTTTTATAATGGTACGCAAAATATTACGGGAGATAGAAAAGCTAAACTTATCTAAGGTTTCCTCTATTTTTTTTAGCGTATCTTGAAGATGGCTTCCATAGCCATGAATAAGCGGCAGAATATGCTGGCTAATCGCATAATCCAACTCATATTGTTGGTAATTTAAATTTTGAGCAACATAGCAATATTGGCGAATTGCATTTTTCTTCCTGGGGCTCACAAAAATAGAAGCTTCTTTTAAGAGATGAATGATTTCATTTAATTCATTATCTGAATCTAATTCTGTATCTTCAGGTATCTCAGGGCAAAATGCTGCTTTTAATTCTTGATAAGTTACGGCACCGTTAAAACCATCTGTAATAGATTCAGAAATAGCTTGAGAATCGCTATTATTTAAAAGGATGATAGGGGCACGGTCAATAAGACGAGGGGAGATCCTTTCCGTAGTTTCATCATTATTAATCGTAGCAATAAATCGTAGTCCTGCTGGAATTTTAAGAAACCGCTCTTTCTCATCAGGCATTCCTGTATCCAAGGAAGTCTTCTTTTCTCCTTGATCACACCGACCTAAAAAATCAGACCAGTAGTATTCCATACTAGATAAATTTCCTTCATCTAGTAAAACTAGATTTAAAAATGATTCCTCTAATAATTTAGTACTTTTTAGAAATTGATAAAAGCCAGTACGTGCCGGCTGATACACATTTTTTAGGGTATTGTAAAATCCTAATAAATCACGATTAGCAGTCCAACCACGACCCACTGAAATACTTAAGAAAGCACTTGCTTTATCAGATGACTCTGTATCGTTTAGGTATAAACTATCTGCTAGTCGCAGGGTAGAGGATGTTTTTCCCATCCCCGGAGGACCAGCAAATATTGTTAAAAACGACTGTATTACACAGAGTAACAGATTTGTTATTTCATCATAAGAAAATGAACGACCTGGGATATTACTGTGATTAAATCGTTCTTGCAAGTTTTTAATAAACTCCATTTTGGAGTTTGTATCTTCTGCATTTAGAGATTTTTGAGATTTTTTTAACTCAATAGGCTTTATCACTGTATCCGTATCAGAGGGTATCCCATTGAGGATACGTACTAAAGCATGATGTTCAAGAATTGCTTCTTTAATTTGTTTAGGATCCTGAAAGAATCTCTTATTTATTCTAATATCTTCTTTTATATTTTTTACCTCCCCTTCTAGTTTGGTTTTGCTTCCTTCCAGATGCTCAATTACGCCTGCAAGCTTATTCTTTTCAGTCTGTAAATTACAAATATTCCTAATTTCCTGATTTTCACTTTTTAGTTCTTCATTTTCTTTCTTAAGTGTTTCATTTTCCCTAAGTAGTTTTTGATGATCTTGTTTTAATGCTTCTTCTTTTTCTGTTTTAGTTTTTTCTCGCTCTGCTTTTTGCTGTTCAATTTCATCTTTTATTTTGATTAGATCGTTCTCTAGAATCTGTTTTTCTTTTTCATACTCTTTATTTAAATCTTCTTTTTGAATTCGCTTCTTTTTATTTAACTCTTCTCTTATATGTTCAGGCAAAACTTGTGAGTGGCTTTCAACATAATTCTCTAAATACTTTTCTCCTTCCGCTGTTTTAAAAAATGCACGAATAATTTCCTTATCATTACCTGATTCTCTAATAAATTGCTCTAAAATTTTCTCTAGCCGTTTTATCCGCTCTGGGCTTTCTTCCTGTGTTTTAATTTTGTCATGGTTTGTTTTTATAAAATCAAGTAATCCTTTAATAGAATATTTCCCATCATTAGGGATCTCTGTTCCAAATTTATTCTTCTTAAAATAAGAAATTAAATTTTCATCTGAAATATAATCCTGCTCTTGAAAATCAACCTTAGAGTTTTTTATTTCTTTCAGAGAGATAAGAAAAGATCGGTCAAGTACCGTACTATTGATAGTATGATTTTTAAGATCTGCCGACTTAAAATGAGCAATATAGTGTGGTTTAAGACCTAAGGGATTAGCTGAAATTATTAGTGGTTCAACTCTATCAAGCTCACTGTTACTTATTAATGAGAATGGTCCACTTACTTTTTCTCTATTTAAAATAAAAAAATATTTTACGTTAGAGTGAATAAGAAATTCTTTAGCTTGAGAATCAGAGAAATTTATCTCTCCTGTGTTTAGATTAGGTATTTCTCCAGAAATTATAGGTATGTAAGTATTAGATTTAATAGGATCACTCCAAGATCCTAAAGCATAGAACTGTTGCTGATTTAGATGCTCCTTCCATTTATCACGATCATTTTCATTTTCTTTATAATCCGTTAGCGTGAATAATTCGCTATCTTTATATCTACGCTCAATCTCAGTGTACCCTTTTGAAACAAAGATTTTATTCCCATGGCGGAAATCATCAGATTTTGGAAGTCTAAGAGATTTGTCTTCTTCCTCAACAAAAATAGGAATAACACGTCCTTGATCAGGATCGTGATTAGGTTTATCTTTTATTACTATAAGTCTTGGCATAAATTAAAATCCTTTGTATTTATTAGTTAATTTTTAACTTAGTACTTTATTATAAAATTAATTATAAAAGTACTTTGCAAGAATTTTTTTTTGTATTATAATTTCGGTCTTTACACAGGAAGTGCTGATTTCATATCAGCTGGTTATTCTCTATCATATCTAGTAATTTTAGTTGCAGATTATATGGATTAACCCTATAATAGGAACTGTGTTTTTTTGCTCTTTATACATTTTATATATAAATAATTTGTGTGGGTACTTGCGTGAGCTGACTACTTCATGAATATAGCGAGTATTGAAAGATATTTGCTAGAAAGATGTAAAAGTGACAAAAGATTAAACTAAAGAGTTTGATCATGGCTCAGATTGAACGCTGGCGGTATGCTTAACACATGCAAGTCGAACGGCAACAGCACCTAAGCTTGCTTAGGTGGCTGGCGAGTGGCGGACGGGTGAGTAATGCATAGGAATCTACCTTTTAGTGGGGGACAACTCGGGGAAACCCGAGCTAATACCCCATACACTCTACGGAGGAAAGCAGGGGACCTTTGGGCCTTGTGCTAAGAGATGAGCCTATGTCCGATTAGCTAGTTGGTAGGGTAAAGGCCTACCAAGGCGATGATCGGTAGCTGGTCTGAGAGGATGATCAGCCACACTGGGACTGAGACACGGCCCAGACTCCTACGGGAGGCAGCAGTGGGGAATATTGGACAATGGGCGCAAGCCTGATCCAGCAATACCGCGTGGGTGAAGAAGGCCTTCGGGTTGTAAAGCTCTTTCAGTAGGGAAGAAAAGCTAAATACTAATAATATTTAGAATTGACGTTACTTACAGAAGAAGCACCGGCTAACTCCGTGCCAGCAAGCCGCGGTAATACGGAGGGTGCGAGCGTTAATCGGAATTACTGGGCGTAAAGGGCACGTAGGCGGTTGAGTAAGTTAGATGTGAAAGCCCTGGGCTTAACCTAGGAATGGCATTTAATACTGCTCGGCTAGAGTATGATAGAGGGAAGCGGAATTTCCGGTGTAGCGGTGAAATGCGTAGATATCGGAAGGAACATCAGTGGCGAAGGCGGCTTCCTGGGTCATTACTGACGCTGAGGTGCGAAAGCGTGGGGAGCAAACAGGATTAGATACCCTGGTAGTCCACGCCCTAAACGATGAGAACTAGATGTTGGGAGGGTAAACCTCTCAGTATTACAGTTAACGCGTTAAGTTCTCCGCCTGGGGAGTACGGCCGCAAGGTTGAAACTCAAATGAATTGACGGGGGCCCGCACAAGCGGTGGAGCATGTGGTTTAATTCGATGCAACGCGAAGAACCTTACCTGGCCTTGACATCTGTCGAACTTAGTAGAGATACTGTGGTGCCTTCGGGAACGACAAGACAGGTGCTGCATGGCTGTCGTCAGCTCGTGTCGTGAGATGTTGGGTTAAGTCCCGCAACGAGCGCAACCCCTACCCTTAGTTGCCAGCGATTTGGTCGGGAACTCTAAGGGGACTGCCGTTGACAAAACGGAGGAAGGCGGGGATGACGTCAAGTCATCATGGCCCTTATGGCCAGGGCTACACACGTGCTACAATGGTCGGTACAGAGGGTTGCCAACCCGCGAGGTGGAGCTAATCTCAGAAAGCCGATCGTAGTCCGGATTGCAGTCTGCAACTCGACTGCATGAAGTCGGAATCGCTAGTAATCGCGGATCAGCAATGCCGCGGTGAATACGTTCCCGGGCCTTGTACACACCGCCCGTCACACCATGGGAGTTAGTTGCACCAGAAGTAGGTAGTCTAACCTTCGGGGGGACGCTTACCACGGTGTGGTTAATGACTGGGGTGAAGTCGTAACAAGGTAGCCGTAGGGGAACCTGCGGCTGGATCACCTCCTAATATTTCAAGTAGGTTTAGTGAACCACAAGTACCCATACAAATTATTTGTATATTAGTTCTTTAAAAAATTGAGAAAGTAAGAGAAATAATAGAAGCTTAGGTAATACTGTATTTGAGTGGAAGTTATATAATTCCAGATTGTTTGGGGTTATATAGTCAAGTGAATAAGTGCATATAGTGGATGCCTTGGCGGTAGGAGGCGAAGAAGGACGTAGCAGTCTGCGAAAAGCCTCGGGGAGCTGGCAAGCAAGCATTGATCCGGGGATATCCGAATGGGGAAACCTGGCTACATTTAGTAGTCATTAATATCTGAATATATAGGATATTAAAGCGAACCTAGGGAACTGAACCATCTAAGTACCTAGAGGAAAAGAAATCAACCGAGATTCCCTCAGTAGTGGCGAGCGAACGGGGACTAGCCCAAAAGCGAATAGAGTTTTAGTAGAATGGATTGGAAAATCCGGCCATAGACGGTGATAGCCCGGTATACGAAAAGGCTTTATTGGTGAGCAATGAGTAGAGCGGGACACGAGGTATCCTGTTTGAAGATGGGGGGACCACCCTCCAAGGCTAAATACTACCTACCGACCGATAGTGAACAAGTACCGTGAGGGAAAGGTGAAAAGAACCCTAATTAAGGGAGTGAAATAGAATCTGAAACTATATGCATACAAGCTGTGGGAGCACGATTACTGTGTGACTGCGTACCTTTTGTATAATGGGTCAGCGAGTTATTTTCAGTGGCGAGGTTAACTGTATAAGGGAGCCGAAGGGAAACCGAGTCTGAATAGGGCGTATAGTCGCTGGGAATAGACCCGAAACCGGGCGATCTAGCCATGGCCAGGGTGAAGGTGAGGTAACTCTCACTGGAGGCCCGAACCCACTCCCGTTGAAAAGGTAGGGGATGAGCTGTGGCTAGGAGTGAAAGGCTAATCAAGCTCGGAGATAGCTGGTTCTCCTCGAAAACTATTTAGGTAGTGCCTTATGAATCACTCTTGGGGGTAGAGCACTATTTCGGCTAGGGGGGCATCCCGCCTTACCAAACCGATATAAACTCCGAATACCAAGAAGTGCGATCATAGGAGACACACGGCGGGTGAAAAGGTCCGTCGTGGAGAGGGAAACAGCCCAGACCGCCAGCTAAGGTCCCAAAATTATTGCTTAGTGGAAAACGATGTGGGAAGGCATAGACAGCCAGGAGGTTGGCTTAGAAGCAGCCATCCTTTAAAGAAAGCGTAATAGCTCACTGGTCGAGTCGGCCTGCGCGGAAGATGTAACGGGGCTAAAGTAATATACCGAAGCTGCGGGTATAGACTTAATTGTTTATACGGTAGAGGAGCGTTCCGTAGGCTGTTGAAGGTGTGCTGTAAGGCATGCTGGAGGTATCGGAAGTGCGAATGCTGACATAAGTAACGATAAAGGGGGTGAGAAACCCCCTCGCCGAAAACCCAAGGGTTCCTGCGCAACGCTAATCGACGCAGGGTGAGTCGGCCCCTAAGGCGAGGCTGAAAAGCGTAGTCGATGGGAAACCGGTTAATATTCCGGTACCTGATATAACTGCGATGGGGTGACGGAGAAGGCTAGGCTAGCTAGGTGTTGGATATCCTAGTTTAAGTGTGTAGGGAGTACTCTTAGGAAAATCCGAGAGTATATAATTCTGAGACATGATGACGAGCTCTCTATCAAGAGAGCGAAGTAGTTGATGCCCTGCTTCCAAGAAAAGCCTCTAAGCGATAGGTTATATGAGACCGTACTCTAAACCGACACAGGTGGGTAGGGTGAGAATCCTAAGGCGCTTGAGAGAACTCGGGTGAAGGAACTCGGCAAATTGGCACCGTAACTTCGGGAGAAGGTGTGCCCCTGGTACGTGAAGAGCCATGCGCTTGGAGCGGAGAGGGGTTGCAGTGACCAGGTAGCTGCGACTGTTTACTAAAAACACAGCACTCTGCAAACTCGAAAGAGGAAGTATAGGGTGTGACGCCTGCCCGGTGCCGGAAGGTTAAATGATGGGGTTAGCTGTAAGGCGAAGCTCTTGATTGAAGCCCCGGTAAACGGCGGCCGTAACTATAACGGTCCTAAGGTAGCGAAATTCCTTGTCGGGTAAGTTCCGACCTGCACGAATGGCGTAACGATGGCTACACTGTCTCCACCCGAGACTCAGTGAAATTGAATTTGCTGTGAAGATGCAGTATACCTGCGGCAAGACGGAAAGACCCCGTGAACCTTTACTATAGCTTTACACTGGATTTTGAATCTTCTTGTGTAGGATAGGTGGGAGACTGAGAAGCTAGGGCGCTAGTTTTAGTGGAGTTGTCCTTGAAATACCACCCTGGAATATTCGGAGTTCTAACCTAGGTCCGTGATCCGGATTGGGGACAGTGTATGGTGGGTAGTTTGACTGGGGCGGTCTCCTCCCAAAGAGTAACGGAGGAGTGCGAAGGTACCCTCAGCGCGGTCGGAAATCGCGTGGTGCGTGCAAAGGCAAAAGGGTGCTTGACTGCGAGACGGACAGGTCGAGCAGGGTCGAAAGACGGTCTTAGTGATCCGGTGGTTCTGTGTGGAAGGGCCATCGCTCAACGAATAAAAGGTACTCCGGGGATAACAGGCTGATACCGCCCAAGAGTTCATATCGACGGCGGTGTTTGGCACCTCGATGTCGGCTCATCACATCCTGGGGCTGTAGCCGGTCCCAAGGGTATGGCTGTTCGCCATTTAAAGTGGTACGCGAGCTGGGTTTAGAACGTCGTGAGACAGTTCGGTCCCTATCTGCCGTAGGCGTTGGAGATTTGAGAGGGGCTGCTCCTAGTACGAGAGGACCGGAGTGGACGAACCTCTGGTGTTCCGGTTGTCACGCCAGTGGCATTGCCGGGTAGCTATGTTCGGGAGGGATAACCGCTGAAAGCATCTAAGCGGGAAGCCTGCCTCAAGATGAGATCTCCCTGAACCTTTAAGGTTCCTAAAGGGTCGTTGAAGACTACAACGTTGATAGGTGGGGTGTGGAAGTGCAGTAATGTATGAAGCTAACCCATACTAATCGCCCGTGAGGCTTGACTATATAACACCCAAGCAAGTTTGGTATATTGATTAAGGCTTCTAATTTCTTAAGGTTTCTCAATTTTATAGTTTTTTAGTTTTTGCCTGGTGGCTATAGCAAGTAGGTCCCACCCGATCCCATCCCGAACTCGGAAGTGAAACTGCTTAGCGCCGATGATAGTGTGGGGTTACCCATGTGAAAGTAGGTCACTACCAGGCATTTATTTTTTATGCAACTCCCTTAGCATACAAGTTTAGTTTATGTTAAGGGATTTTTTTTTGCCTGTTTTTACTCTGCTTGTATGATCCCTAATAGCTATTCTGATGTCCGTGGAAATCTGCCTTCTCCTTTTGATTGGCGAAATCTTCTTGCTTTTATCTTCTCTTATCATCGCTCCTCTTTTTTCTTTGCTCAAATCATTGCTCTATGCTCTGCCCTCCTGTCAGCACCTATCCCTCTGCTCATGCCTACCTTAGTCGACGAAGTCCTCCTAAAAAAAGAGGGAGCAGTTGTTCATATAATGAACTATCTTTCCCCCATCCAATGGCATAGCCCTATTCTTTATATTACATTTATTACTATTCTTGTACTTCTACTACGAATAGGCTCTTTGCTACTCAATATATGGCAGGTACGACAGTTTACTTATATTTCCAAAAATATCATTTACCATATACGCTTAAAATTATTAACTCACTTACAACAGGTCTCATTAAGTGAATATGATACCCTAGGCAGTGGTGCTGTCGCCTCTCATTTTACTGTTGATTTAGAAGCAATAGATCAATTTATAAATACTACAATTAGTAAATTTACGGTTGCCCTGCTTACTATTATAGGAGTTGCTTTTATTCTACTGTGGATTAACTGGTGGCTTGGATTATTTATTTTATTTGCAAACCCATTAGTAATTTATTTCACTATTACTTTTAGTAAAAAAATAAAATACTGGAAAATAAAAGAAAATACTGCTTATGAAACTTTTCAAAGCTCACTCACTGAAACATTAGATTCTATTCAACAAATTAGAGCAGCTAATCGGGAGAAATATTATATCCAAAAGCTGATAAATTTAGCCAATGACATACGAAATCACTCTACTACTTATACATGGAAAAATGAGATGGCTAATCGCTTATCTTTTTTAATTTTTTTATGTAGTGTAGAGATATTTCGGGCGACAGCAATGCTTTTGGTCGTATTCTCCAATCTCAGTATTGGTCAAATGTTTGCTATATTTAGTTATTTATGGTTCATGATGGCTCCTGTGCAAGAAATAGTAAATATGCGTTATGCATTTGCTAGTGCTACAGGTGCTTTAACGAGAATTAATAAGCTCTTAGCTCTAAAAAACGATCCATATTACTCATGTACTAAGGATATATTTATAGGTAAGAAAACAACAAGCATATCTTTAAAAAATATATGCTTTTCATATCCTACTAATAGTTCTCTAATATTTAATCACGCTAACTTAAATATTAGAGCTGGGAGAAGAATCGCTCTTATTGGCATGAGTGGTGAAGGAAAAAGTACGCTTACTCAAATTTTATTAGGTTTATATTACCCCCAATCAGGAGAGGTATTTTTTGATGGAATTCCTATTACAAAAATTGGCTTGGATATAGTTCGTAATAATGTAACTGCAGTATTACAGAATCCCGCATTATTTAACGATACAGTTCGTACTAACCTTACCCTAGGTAAGGATGTACCAGATGACCAGCTTTGGCAGGCACTCACTATTGCCCAATTAAGAGAAACTGTAATGAATATGGATCATGGGTTAGATACTTTAGTGGGGCGCCAAGGAACTAAACTATCTGGCGGGCAAAAACAACGGCTAGCTATTGCACGAATGGTTGTAGCCAACCCTAAAGTAGTGATTTTAGATGAAGCAACTTCCGCCTTAGATATGGAAACAGAAAGAAAGTTATATCAAGCTTTATTTACGTTTCTAAATGGGCGTACCACAATTATTATTACCCACCGCTTAAATATAATAAGACAAGTAGATAAAGTATATGTGGTCGATAATGGTTCGATTACTGAGATAACCTGCTTTGATAATCTCAAGAATAGCAGCGATCTATTACCTAGCTTAAGCGTAGTATAATCCCCAGTAAATTTGGTGCCGAGGGCGAGACTCGAACTCGCACAGTGTCACCACTACCAGATTTTGAGTCTGGCGCGTCTACCAATTTCGCCACCCCGGCTTTGTCTATATATATTATAGCTAAATTTATACTAATTTAAGAAGAAAATTTCTAAAACTAAAATATGGATTTTAGCGAATACATGCTGCTTAATGATTTTTCCTACGATCTCCCAAAAGATCTTATTGCTGATTATCCATCTCATCAGAGAAGTCAAAGTCGATTACTATTTTTAAACCACCAATCTGGAAATATAGAAGATCGGAAATTTACTGATATATGTGATTTACTTACAGAAAAAGATCTACTCATTCTTAACAACACTAAAGTTATTCCCGCTCGTTTCCTAGGTGTAAAAGACAGCGGAGGGAAAGTAGAAGTGTTTATTGAGCGAATTTTAAATAACCATAATGCATTGGTTCATATTTGTTCCAATAAACCATTAAAAATAGGAAAACGTTTATTGTTAGAAAAATGGATAGAGGCAATCGTTATTGAAAAGAAAGATGATTTATTTAAATTACATTTCTTAAATAAGGAACCTATTTCTAAAATGTTAGAGACATCGGGGCGTATTCCTCTACCTCCTTATATCCAAAGAGAAGCAGAAGAAATAGATAAAAATCGTTATCAAACAGTTTATGCTACTCACCTAGGTGCAGTAGCTGCCCCTACTGCAGGTCTTCATTTTGATCATACTTTATTAGATCGACTGAAAAATAAAGGAGTTAATCTAGGATATATTACGCTCCATGTTGGTTCTGGCACATTTCAGCCAGTACGAACTGAATATATTACCCAGCATCAAATGCACTCAGAATATATCGAAGTTTCAGATCAAGTATGCGCACAAATAAAAAATACTAAAAAACAGGGAGGGAGAGTTATAGCAGTAGGTACCACTACTGTACGTGCCTTAGAAAGTGCTGCTGCGTTGGGCACCATAACACCCTATGAAGGGGAAACTAATATCTTTATTTTCCCAGGCTATAAGTTTCGCTGTATAGATGGTATTGTTACTAACTTTCATTTACCTAAAAGTACATTACTTATGTTGGTATGTGCCTTTGCAGGCCGTGAACAAATATTTTCTGCTTACCAATATGCAATAAGGAATCACTATCGATTTTTTAGCTACGGTGATGCAATGCTTATTGCCGATATATAGCATATATATTTTAACTTATGCTACTTGATCAGGTTCGTATCGTTTTAGTCTCTACTACCCATCCTGGCAATATTGGAGCAGCCGCTCGAGCTATGCATACTATGGGGTTGTCTCAGTTGTATTTAGTTGACCCAAAAGTTTTTCCTTCTGATATTGCTACTGCTCGATCTTCAGGTGCTAACCATTTGCTAGAACGAGCTAGAGTATTTCCTAATTTAATTGAAGCTATTTCAGATTGCCAAATAGTGTATGGATTAAGTGCTAGAACAAGAAATATGCTCTATCCAAGTATAGATTCTAGAATCTGTGGAACTCAAGTAGCCGCTGAAATAGCACAAGGGAAAAAAATAGCTATTGTATTTGGTAGTGAGCGGATAGGGCTAGAAAATAGAGAATTAGACTATTGTAATTACTTAGTTCAAATACCAAGCAATCCACACTATAGCTCTCTTAATTTAGCAGCTGCAGTGCAAGTCATAGCTTACGAAATCCATATGGCACACCACTCAAGCGTTAATCAAATCTATACTTTTCATACTAATTCTCCTCTAAGTACAACAAGTGATTTAGAAAATCTTTTTCACCACTTAGAGAGGGTGCTAATAACACTCCATTTTCTAGATCCTGATAAGCCTAAGCTTTTAATGCGCCGCCTGCGTCGATTGCTTCTAAGAATATCCCTAGATTCTCGAGAAGTAAATATTTTAAGAGGAATTTTGACTGCTATTGAAAAAAAGTGATCGCTAAAAATAGCTAATTCATTTATATTAAATACATGTTTGATCGAATTTGTGAAGAAATAAATTGTATTTTTGATCGAGACCCTGCTGCTCGAAGTGTATTTGAAGTTATCACTACTTACCCAGGATTTCATGCAAATTTATGGCATAGAATCAGCCATTGCTTGTGGAATTTAAATATGAGATGGCTTGCTAGATTTATTTCTACATTCAGTCGCTGGCTGACAGGGATTGAAATTCATCCTGGGGCAAGAATTGGGCGGAGGTTTTTTATTGATCATGGTATGGGGGTAGTGATTGGAGAAACTGCTGAAATTGGGGATGATTGCACTCTTTATCATGGGGTTACTTTAGGAGGAACGAGTTGGCAAAAGGGGAAACGCCATCCAACTTTGGGAAATAATGTCATTGTAGGGGCAGGTGCTCAAGTGTTAGGACCCATTCATATTGGTAATGGCGTACGAATAGGTTCCAATACTGTAGTTGTCAAGAATATTCCGGAAAATGCTACAGTGATAGGTATACCTGGGCACATTATGAACTCAAAAGAGCACCAAAAAATAAAACAGCAAATAGCTATTAAATGTATTGGCTTTGAAGCCTATGGTGCAATACCTAATAGTCCAGATCCTCTAGAGCGTACAGTTAATGATTTAATTGCTCATATCCATAGTCTAGATAATCGTATTGAACAAATGACAACTATAATTCAAAGACTAAATAAACTCATCCCGGAAGAATGCTTAGGTTTTATTGATCTAACAGAGAATAATATTGAGAAAAATAACCTAAAAAAGCAGGAAACAAGATAGCAATATGGCAGCGATTTATCTTGATCACAATGCAGGAACACCGCTTGATGAGCGGGTTTTAGAGGTAATGCTTCCCTACCTTAAAGAACAACAGGGTAACCCATCTAGTGTACATAGATACGGTCGTATTGCTAAAGAGGCTATAGAACATGCTCGTATACAGATAGCTAATCTAATTCATGCAGAGCCTTCTCAAATTATCTTCACAAGTGGCGGTACTGAAGCAAATAATTTAGCCTTATTTGGAACAATTAAATTTAATTCCTGTGATCGTTTAATTGTAAGTGGAATAGAGCATTCTTCTATTTTAGAGCCTACTCATTCTCTGCGAATGCAAGGGTTTGAAACTACTGAAATTAAACCAAATTGTGACGGAAAAATCACGCTCGATAGCTTAAAGAACGCAGCATGCAAAACTAATCAACTTGTATCTATACTTTGGGCAAGTAATGAAACAGGCGTATTGCAAGATATTCCTCAGTTAAGCGAATATGTTCAATCTTGTCATGGTATATTTCATACAGATGCAGTACAGGCTATTGGGAAAATTCCGATTAATTTTGCTGAAAATAATATTCACTTAATGAGTATCTCTGCCCATAAAATGGGTGGCCCTAAAGGAGTAGGTGCGCTAGTTATTAATAGTGCCTTAGATATTGATCCTATTCTGTTTGGTGGTGGGCAAGAGAAAGGATTACGTAGCGGTACAGAAAATGTAGCCGCTATTGTTGGGTTTGGAAAAGCGGCAGAAATTGCAAATGAAGAGCTAGCCCAACGAATGGAATTTTGGTGTTTCTTAAGATCTCATTTAGAGCGTGAGTTACAAAAAGAATTACCAGAGATTATTATTTTCAGCGAAAAAGTAGAGAGACTACCCAATACTATATTTTTTTCCTTTCCTAGCATTGAGGGGGAAACTTTATTAATGGCTTTAGATAAATCAGGGATTGCAGTCTCTAGTGGATCTGCTTGCGACAGTAATGGTCATCAGCCAAGCCACGTACTTTTAGCTATGGGAGTTGAATATGCTCTAGCTCAAGGTGCAATTCGAGTAAGTATCGGAGCGGGTAATACACTAAATCAAATAGATAAATTTGTTTTAGTGCTAAAAAAAGAAATAGAAAATTTTAAGAAAATACTCATTCGCAATATTGAACATAATTAGTAAAAATAAAATATATAAAACCAACAACTAAAAAGCCCCAATCTATCGGGGCTTTTTAAGCTAACTAAATTAAAAGCTAAATCTACTGTCTATTGCCGCTTAGTGCGCTTAGAATTTGCAACAAACTAAGGAATAAATTATATATTGCTACATATAGAGTAACTGTAGCCATAATATAATTAGTTTCTCCTCCATTAACGATCAGGCTTGTTTGAAATAAAATGTAACCTGACATAAGTAGGATAAACATTGCCGAAACGCCTAAGGATAAAGCTGGTATATGGAAAAACATGGCACCTAATCCTGCGAGAAAAGCAACTAGCATGCCTACCATTAAAAACCCACTAATAAAGCTAAAATCTTTCTTAGTGGTTACCGCATAGGCTGATAGCCCTAAAAATATTAGACCAGTTCCGCCAAGAGCAAACATTACAGTTTCGTGCCCGTTAGGTAAATGGAGATAGAAGCTAATAATAGGCCCCAGAGTGTAACCCATAAAGCCTGTTAGGGCAAAAATTGCTGCTAGCCCCCATGCACTATTACGTAGTGCATTAGTTAAAAATAATAAGCCAAAATAGCCTATCATTGTAATTGCCCAATGCATTGGCGGAGCCTGAGTTATCATAGCGATTCCAGCAGCAACCCCACTAAACAATAATGTAGTAGCGAGTAGCATATAAGTATTACGCAACATCTTATTCGTTGCTAATACTGAAGGCATCACCGCTTGCGCAGTCATTTGTTCCATTTGGTTGTTATTCATATTTATAATAATCCCCTCAAATCACTATACATGTTTATGAAATATACTACTCAGACATCAAATTAAGTATATTAGTTCTCAATTTCTTAGAAATTAAGTATATCAAATTAAATATAGCTTGTAGTGTGCGGCGCTCAATATTGAGAAGTGATGCGTATCGTAAATTACAGTGTTTTTCCGTATAATACTTTATTGATTTTATAAACACAGGAAGAGTGGCCGAGTGGTTGAAGGTACCGGTCTTGAAAACCGGCAATGGGTAAAACCATTCATGGGTTCGAATCCCATCTCTTCCGCCATTTTTCTATCTAGACTAGATTTTCAACTTAATGGAGTCAATAGTAAAAATGAGAAATCAAATTACTCATGATCCCCGTTGGTTTCAACTTATTACGAGGGATGTAAGTGCCAATGGAGAATTTCTTTATTCTGTAAAAACTACTGGAATCTACTGCTTACCTTCTTGCTCATCTCCCATCCCTAATTCAAAAAATATTAGGTTTTATCAAAACTATAAGGAAGCAGAGCAAGCTGGATTTCGTCCATGTAAACGATGTAATCCAAAAGATCGCTTGTTACAAGATAAAAATAGAATGATAAAAATTATTTTTGGAATCCAAGAATCTTCATTAGGCTGGGTTTTAGCTGCTCAACGTATAGGGAAGAAAGGCGTTTGTGCTGTTTTATTTGGAGAAACTCAAGATAACCTAATTAGCGATCTTCAATCTTATTTTCCAGCTACCCAGCTAATCAAGAATACGGTTATATTTGATAAAGTATTAAAAAAAATAATAACTACTATTGAAGATCCTACAGTTAAGCTTAGTATTCCTTTAGATATACAGGGTACTGAATTTCAACAACGTGTGTGGCATACCCTATGCCACATACCATTAGGGGAAACTTGGAGTTACACTAAGGTTGCAACGCATCTTGGATTACCCACTAAATTTGCAAGAGCTGTTGCGGGGGCTTGTGCAGCGAATAGAATAGCGATTGCTATTCCGTGCCACCGTGTAGTATGCAGTAATGGTAATTTATCTGGTTATCGTTGGGGAATAGAGCGTAAACGTATATTACTCCATCAAGAGAATATATTCTCAAAAAGGAACTTGATCAGCAATGAACCTATTTAAAGGTGAGTAATCTATTTGTAGTATATAGAGTAGATTATCTAATAAGGTGGTGCTGCTCTTAAATCAAGAAGAGATCTATCTAGTTAACTGAGATTTAAAGATATGTTTATGATTACTTATATTAAGAAATACCAAAAGATAAATTTTTTGCCACTTGTATACTTTCTAACTGTAATGCTGCCTTTCGTCTTATTAGGAAAGATTGCATCTGCAGAAGTGGTTTATCGTATGGATTTTACCCAACAACCTGATGGTGATGCTATACCTTGGCTAGAGAAACAGGGGTTTGAGTTTCAGCTAGGGGCTAAAAAGCTAAATCCCAGATTTGAAAATCATAAGTTAGTAATTAGTACTAGTAATGAAGAGGCGGGTCTTTTCATTAAAGAAGTTACCGTAAAAAATGCAAAATACATTAAGATAAAGTGGGGTGTGGATAAATATCCTGAGGGAGCAAGTTGGGATGATGGAGTTTATCGAGTACCTATTGCCGTTATGGTTACTTTCGGAAAGCAGAAAATAGATAGTGGTTCAGTAGTTTTGCCTAATTCTCCTTATTTTATCGGTTTGTTTCTTGGGGAAAAAGATCAAGAAGAATACGCCTATACAGGAAAGTATTATCAAAAAGGAGGGCGTTATTTCTGTGCTTTAAGCGGCGGTACTACTGAAAAAACAGTAACTACTATGTTTAATCTTGATGAAGCGTTTAAAGAACAATTTAAGAAAGGTCGGGTACCGCTTATCAGTGGCTTTAGTTTCCAAATGAATACTAAAGATACTCAAGGGGAAGCAGAAGCATTTATTGAGAGCATAGAATTTCTTACTGATATGGGATAATTCATAAAGGTAATTTTATTAGATAAGATTCGCCAAAATACGGAGAAGAACAAAGCAGGATGCCTAATAGTTTTAATACCCAATCTTTTTTAAAAATAGGGGATAAATCCTATGGGATTTTTTCTCTAAATCTACTTAAACAACAGGGATACGATATAGATCGATTTCCCTATACTTTAAAAATTTTGTTAGAAAATCTTCTTCGTACTGAGGATAGTATCAATACTACCCAAAGTAATATTGAAGCCCTATTAAATTGGAATCCAAACGTAGAATCTGATACGGAAGTTTGTTTTACTCCTGCCCGGGTATTAATGCAAGATTTCACTGGAGTACCTGCGGTAGTAGATTTGGCTGCCATGAGGGATGCAATGAAAAATCTAAAGGGGGATCCAAACCGGATTAATCCTTTATCCCCTGTGGATTTAGTCATTGATCACTCCGTTATGGTGGATTATTTTGGTAATCAAAGTGCTTTAACTCAAAATATAGAAAAAGAATATGCCCGTAATCAGGAACGCTATGAATTTCTACGCTGGGGACAATATGCTTTTTCTAACTTCCGAGTTGTGCCTCCTGGAACTGGGATTATCCATCAAGTTAACCTTGAGTATTTAGCTACTGTAGTTTTTACTCATAATAAAAATGGGATATTTCAAGCTTACCCAGACACTTTGGTAGGCACAGACTCCCATACCACTATGGTTAATGGCTTGGGTGTATTAGGCTGGGGGGTAGGTGGAATAGAAGCAGAGGCCGCTATGCTAGGTCAACCACTTTCCTTGCTTATTCCGCAAGTGATTGGCATTAAATTATCCGGAAAAATCCCTGAAGGAACTACTGCAACAGACTTAGTGCTTACTATAACTGAATTACTTAGGAAAAAAGGGGTAGTAGGGAAATTTATTGAGTTTTTTGGTAATGGGTTAAATAATCTTTCTTTAGCTGATCGAGCAACCATTTCTAACATGGCTCCTGAGTATGGAGCTACTTGTAGTGTTTTTCCAATTGACCATGAAACCATAAACTATCTTAAGCTTACTGGGCGTGCCAAAGAAAATATTGCTTTAGTAGAAGCTTATGCTCAAGAACAAGGATTATGGTATCAAGAGAATAAACAACCTGCAGATTATACAGAAATCATCGAATTAGATATGGGCTCTATTGAGCCCTGTATTGCTGGACCAAAACGCCCTCAAGATCGAGTCTCTATAAAAAATACTAAAGTAGCTTTCCCTTCTACCGCTTTAGATAAACCTAGAAAAGGTAAGATTTTGCTAAATGGGGAGAGTATTTCTCTTAAAGATGGAGCAATTGTTATTGCGGCGATTACAAGCTGTACTAATACGTCTAACCCTGACTTACTCATTGCAGCAGGATTACTTGCAAAAAAAGCTTATGCTCTTGGTTTAAGAGCACAACCTTGGGTAAAAACCTCTTTTGCCCCAGGATCTCAAGTAGTACCTGCTTACTTAGAAGAAGCAGGATTAATGGAGTTTTTTAATAAGCTAGGATTTAATATTGTAGGTTTTGGTTGTACCACCTGTATTGGTAATTCTGGTCCTCTACCAGAAATTATAAGTAAAGCGATTAATGATAACCAATTAACAGTAGCTTCTATTTTATCAGGGAATAGAAATTTTGAAGGGAGAATTCACGCAGAGATTCAAACCAATTGGCTAACTTCCCCTCCCTTAGTCATTGCTTATGCACTTGCTGGCTATATTACTATTGATTTAACTTCAGAACCTTTAGGGAAAGATAGAAGAGGTCATAATGTATATTTAAAGGATATTTGGCCTACCAGACAAGAAATTACCCAGGTTACCCAACTAAGTGTGAAGAATACGCTATTCCAGCAGGAATATTCTGATGTATTCGAAGGTACTGATCGTTGGCAGGGAATAAAAATTACTAAGGATAGAAATTACCATTGGAATCCTTCTAGTTATATTGCTCATCCACCCTATTTTGAACATATGAGCATGGAAGTGCCAAATATATCTGCAATTGTAGATGCACACTGTTTAGTAATGGTAGGGGATTCAGTGACTACCGATCATATTTCTCCTGCTGGATCTATTCCCGCAAATAGTCCAGCAGGTCAATATCTACAGCATCAAAGAGTAAGACCTGAAGAGTTTAATTCTTATGGTGCTCGTAGAGGTAATCACCACATAATGATTCGTGGCACATTTGCTAATGTAAGATTAAAAAATCAGCTTGCCCCAAACACTGAAGGAGGGTGGACTACCCATATACCTTCGAATAAAGTAATGAGTATTTTTGATGCATCTGAGAAATATCGTGAAGAAAAAATACCACTTATTGTGATTGCTGGAAAGGAATATGGCACTGGATCTAGTCGTGATTGGGCAGCAAAAGGTGTTTATTTGCTAGGAATAAAAGCAGTTATTGCAGAGAGTTTTGAGCGAATCCACCGTTCTAATCTTGTAGGATTTGGAGTATTACCTCTACAATTTAAATCAGGAGAAAATGCTACTATTTTAGGATTAACCGGTAAGGAAAAATTTTCAATGGCGATTCCTACAAAAGAAAGTAAAACAGTTAGAATTACTGCTTTTAACGATGATATTCAAAACAAAGAAATCACATTCAATGCTGTAGTACGTATTGACACTCCTAAAGAATGGGATTATTTTTGCAATGGGGGGATATTACATTATGTACTTAGAAATTTAGCTACAAATTCCTAGAATTTTAATTAAAGCGATAGTAACAATTGCAGCTATAGAAGCAACACTAGTAAGTGTCATAGCTATCCAAAAAGCAATGTTTATCCTTTTATTTTTTATCTGGCTATTTTTGTATTCTTGTTCTAATAAATCTTTGATTTTTGTTTGTAGAATATATCCCTCTTTAATCAAATCTTGAGTTAAGGATTTTACTTGGTTTTGGTAGTCATTAGTAAATAATTCTAGCCGATCTCTGGTTTGTTCTATATTGTTGGTAACCTCAGTAGTATAGCCTTTAAGCACTACATCATGAACAGCTAACACTGCGAGTATAGGATCGTCCTTAGTTAAGAGGATATCGAACTCTTTAGCAACTATCTGAATAATTTCATCTCGATTTAAACTCATTACTACTATTTACTAGCAGTTTTGCTTCCTTTTTTTACTCTTTTTGATGGTGTAGATGATGATGCATCATCAGAATCGGATGTATTTGTTACAGATGCAGTTACTCCTAAAACGGGATTTATTTGATCAAAAAGAATTTTCTTAATCATTTTAAGACGATGCTTAGACATTAGCTTAAACTGATCGGATTTTATCGCCTGCTCAAAAGTCATCCTACTTTCCAGCATCTGTTGCATATCTTCCCCAAAAGTAGCGCTGCTATTACGAGGAATATTTATAATTCCTGCAACTCTATCCTTGTGATCTTGATAGACCTTCATTTTTTCAAAGGTTTTATCTTCTTTTTCAATATTCCCGAAATACTGATTAAGCCAAACAATAATCTTAGCAGATTCTGGAAATTGGCGAGCTAATGAGTCAAAACCAGAAAGGGTATCCATGAGAGACTGCCCACCAGTAATCACTGGATGAATAAAAATTTCATGACCCATCTCATGGAGCATCTCTATTGCTTCATTTTCAATCAGGTATGAAGAAAGGGGAATAAAACTTGATGAGCCGTTATCTATAACAATTTCTGAGTCTCTATTTTCTGTAATAATCTCAATGAGACGATCAAACTCCCGCTCATCAATTGTGTTATCTTTAAGTAATTCAACTCTTTCTACTGGAAAGGCATTATAACCAGTAAAAGTAGCATTAACTGGATCGGTATCGATGCATACTAAAGAAATACCATGCTCTTGGCGATGCTGTGCAATTAATGCTGATACTAGACTCTTACCAACTCCGCCTTTTCCCTGTAAGGTAAAATGTGCTTTTGCCATGTATTATCTTCTAAATAAGTTCTTCTAAACTTTTACCCCTCGCATTAAACTCAAAGCGCTTTTTCTTTCGCTGTTTTACTCTCTTTTGCCCCGATTTTACCTCGTGGGAAATATAACTAACACTCTGTTCGTTTTCTTTTATAGAAAGCTTGATATAGTTCATGAAAGTACGGTATTGAATAGATAAAATACCTTGTTGATAAAGCATCATCCAAATTTCTTTTGTGGTACATCCATCTTCTAGAGCTTGTTGGATTTCATTGTATTTAGCTAAGAATATCTGGCGACCATTCATTTGTTGGTAAACATTTGCTTTTTGCCTCAGTTTACTAGGAATCATTACTTTATCCTACTTTAAAAATCAATTACACTAGCTTTGGTTTGGCTATACTTGAAGGAAATATCCTAACATAATAAAAGAATACCTAGCACTAGTATATGAACTTATCTACTAATAGATAAGAAAAGTGCCTAACTAAAGTTTTAAATAAACAATACTCTTTAAAAAAAGTAGTTTATCATAGATTTTTCAAGAAAATAATTAGTTATATTCTATATTTTAAGGCGTAATACATCATTTTATTTAGGTAAATTAGGAGTACTAAAATAACAATTTTTTATATTATTACTTTTATTTGTGTTGCTATTTCAGCATTTTATTTGCTATTTGCAATGTATCAAATAAATATTTTTGCTATGCAAAAATGGACACCACCGGATGTATATCCTTCAGTTTCTATACTGAAACCCATTTGTGGTCTTGATGTGGAATTGTATGAAAATCTCTGCTCTTTCTGCAACCAAGATTACCCAGAATACCAAGTAGTGTTTGGCGTTACAGATCCAAAAGATTCTGCTATCCCTATTATAGAAAGGGTATTAAAAGAGTTTCCCTACTTAGATTTGAAGCTAGTTATAGATAGTAGGTTATATGGGTCTAACCCTAAGGTGAGTAATCTGATTAATATGTACCCCTATGCTAAGCATGATTATTTAATCATGGCTGATAGCGACATGCGAGTTGATTCTACTTATTTAAGCAAAATAATTTCTCCTTTTAAAAATCCCAAAATTGGTGCAATTACTTGTTTATATATAGGGATTCCTATTGGGGGAATTGCATCCCAGCTAGGTGCTATGTTTATTAATGAATGGTTTTTGCCTTGTGTGCTTGCTACCAATGCTATACAAAAAATCAAATACTGCTTTGGTCCAACCATGGGAGTTCGCCGTGATCTCTTAGAGAAAATTGGTGGATTCCATAAACTCTCTTCTTATTTAGCTGATGATTATATATTAGGAAAATTAGTTTCAGAGCTAGGTTATCAAGTTTATCTAGTACCATATTTAGTACAAGATATTATTAAAGAGTCTAGTTTAAAGAGTTTATTTTTCCATGAGCTACGCTGGGCAAGAACTATATATAGTGTTCAACCGGTAGGGCATTTTTTTTCTATAGTCAGTAATGTTATTCCTATAGCCTTATTATTTCTGATTGCTGCCCCTTCTCTTTCCTATGGATTAATTGCACTTAGTATTATTTTAATTCTAAGATTGCTAATGCACTATGTTATCCAGAATAAATTTAGGGTAAATACTCGCTATGCTGATCGCTTTTGGTTAATACTTTTTCGAGAAATATTTAGCTTTATAGTATGGGGAATCAGTTTCTTTGGTCGAGAAATATCTTGGCGTCATCGTACTTTTTCAGTTAAGGCCAACAATCAATTAGTATTTAAGGAGACTCAGAATATATGATGAAGACTTTATTCCTTAATCCTCCTTCTTTTGAGGGATTTGATGGTGGAGCAGGTTCAAGATATCAAGCACGGCGAGAAATTAGATCCTTTTGGTATCCTACTTGGCTTGCTCAACCTGCAGCACTTATACCAGAGAGTAAATTAATAGATGCACCTGCCCGAGGTTTATCTTTGCAGGATATTTTACCATTAGTAAACGACTATGAATTAGCCATATTACATACCAGCACACCATCATTTAATAATGATGTAAGAGTAGCCGAATCTTTAAAAGAGGCTAATCCTAAACTTAAGATAGGATTAGTAGGTGCTCATGTAGCTGTTAATCCAGAGCCCTCAGTACTTGCGTCTTCTGCTATTGATTTTGTTGCTCGTAATGAGTTTGATTACACCATTCAAGAAGTTGCCCAAGGCCATTCATTAGAAACTATTCATGGTCTTAGCTATAAGGTTGATGGAAAAGCAATTCATAATCCCGAGCGAACATTGATTGCAAATATGGATGATCTCCCTTCAGTTATTGATGTATATAAGCGGGATTTAGTGATTGAAGACTATTTTATTGGCTACCTAGAGCATCCTTATGTTTCTTTTTATACAGGTCGTGGCTGTAAATCTCATTGTACTTTTTGCCTTTGGCCTCAGACGATTGGTGGACACAAATATCGTACCCGTAGCCCTGAAGTAGTTGCTGAAGAAGTTGCAAAAATTCAGCGTTACTTTCCACAAGTCAAAGAGGTATTCTTCGATGATGATACGTTCACCGATGATAAAGTCCGTACTGAAGAGACTGCACGTCTATTAGGAAAACTAGGGGTCACTTGGTCTTGCAATGCAAAAGCAAATGTTCCCTATGAAACCTTAAAAATTATGAAGGATAATGGATTACGGTTATTGCTTGTAGGTTATGAAACGGGTAGCCAGCAAATTTTACTTAATATAAAAAAGGGGATGAAGGTAGAATTTGCTCGTCGCTTTACGGCAGATTGCCATAAGCTAGGTATTAAAATCCATGGTACCTTTATTGTAGGCTTACCAGGGGAAACTCGAGAAACTATCCAAGAAACTATCCGTTTTGCTCAAGAAATCAACCCTCATACCATTCAAGTATCCTTAGCTGCTGCTTATCCAGGTACTTTCTTATATCGTCAAGCAAAAGAAAACGGTTGGCTACGGGAGAATAATCAAGGGTTAGTGGCAGATAATGGGCTGCAAATCAGTTCACTAGAATATCCTCATCTTTCCCACGAAGAAATTTTTATTGGGCTTTCTGAGTTTTACAAACGTTTTTATTTTCGCCCCAAAAAGATTGGAGAAATTACTTGGGAAATGCTCCATAGTTGGGAAATGACAAAGCGCCGTATGAGAGAGGCAGTGGAATTTTTCCGCTTTCTAGGGCAAAGAGAAGATAGTGCATGAAGCAGCTCATCATCACCGGAGATGATTTTGGTCTTTGCTCATCTGTAAATGAAGCGATTGAACAAGCCCATTGCCAAGGAATACTTACCACCGCAAGCTTGATGATGGGTGAATCTGGTACTCAGAATGCGATTGATCGTGCCCATAGATTATCTACCCTAAAAATTGGATTACATATTACCGTAGTAGATGGAACCCCTGTATTACCTCCGCAGATGATTCCTGATCTAATAGGAGAGAATGGACGTTTCCGTAGCCAATTATTTGGATCTGGAGTTCGTTTTTATTTTATACCTAAAGTGCAGAAACAGTTAGAGGATGAAATTAGAGCACAATTTAAAGCTTTTGCAGCTACAGGATTGTCTCTTGATCATGTCAATAGCCATCATCATATGCATTTACACCCTACTGTACTTCAAATTATTCTCAAAGTGGGGCAGGAATTTGGAGTACGTGCAATTCGTCTTCCCTATGAGCCTATTTTCACCGTTTCAAACTTATTTCTTGGATTATGGGTACATTTTATGACCCATCAATTGCGTAAAAATAATATATTAAATAATCAGTTTATCTTCGGATTAAAAAATACAGGAAAAATAGATACTGCTCAAATTCTACAGATTATAAATAACCTTCCTGAGGGTGTATCTGAGCTCTATACCCATCCGGATTTAAATATTTCTGGCAACTCAAGTTCTGGTTTTTTAGAGCTCTGCACGCTTACTAGTCTAGAGGTAAAAGAGTCTTTGAGATCGCAGCAGATAAAAATAATTACTTTTAGCGATCTTTCTACTAATAACTAGTTTTTTATTTTCTTTAAACTTTAAAAAATTTCGATATGCGTCTAAGCATACTACTGATTACTATTGCAGGAATAACCCTAGCAATATGGCTTATCACACAACAAGGTTTAGATAATGTCATCCAAGCAATCTTATCTGTAGGATGGAAAGGTATCCTTGCAGTCGTTATGACTCATATTCTTCAAATTATCTTCTCTGGAATAGCTTGGAGGGTTTTGTTTCACAATTCTTGGTCTCCTTCTATACCTGCATTTGTCCATGCTAGATGGATAAGGGAGGCAATGGATAATTTAATACCTATGGTAGTCGCTATTGGTGGTACTTTTATTGGTGCTAGATTATTAACCTTAAGGGGGTTAAAAAGCAGTGATGCCAGTGCCAGTGCAATTGTTGATTTAACTGCAGAAGCAATAAGTCATATCGTATTTACCTTATTAGGGTTAGGATTATTAATACATAGCGGGTATCATGGGCAAATTGTTAAATGGATTTTAATTGGATTAACAGTGCTTATATTTAGTATATTTATATTTATCTTAATACAAAAAAGTGGTGCGTTGCTTTCTGTAGAACGTTTTTTTTCTTGGATTACAAAGCGTTTCTCAATTTCAAATGCTCTTAAAGGGCTACATAATAATATTCAAGGGTTTTACCGTAATCCAAAGGCTATCCTAACCTGCATTTATATACACTTCATTGCTTGGTTTTTAGGATCTTTTGAAATATGGTTTATTCTGCATTTTGCTGGGGTGCCTACCAGTTTCACTCAAGCGATTATTTTAGAGAGTTTAGGTCAAGCAATTCGGAGTGCGGGGGCAATGGTACCCGGTGCTTATGGTGTTCAGGAAGGAGGATATATGATTCTAAGTTCCTTATTCGGTATTGCTCCTGAAATGGGGCTAGCTTTATCTATCGTTAAGCGATTACGGGATATTATTTTAGGGATTCCTGCATTAATTGCACTACAGGTATTAGAATATAATAAAAAACAAGTTAAAAGTATTATTTAGTAGCTTTAAAATCTGATTCAGAATTAGTTATAGCAGGATCTAAATCAATAATTTTTTGCGAATCTCCAGATCTATCATGCTCTATAATTTTTGCTTGGTTGTTTTTAAAATGAGGTAATAGATTTCCCCTTTTTCTATACACTATATAGCCAGCAGTTGCTGCTCCTCCAGTAGCTAGCAAAGCGATGAGTCCTGTCACCATTTGAAGAGAGAATAATCCTACCCCTAAACCAACCACGCCGGTAATAATTGCACCCGATTTAAAATTAGCTTTGGCGTGGGCACGCCCTGTCTCTTTCATAATCTGGCGATGAGTTTGTTCAAATACTCGGTTTTTCTCTTCTGCGGTTGAAAGGAGTATTCGTTCTCGCTCTTGAGAGAGGCCTTCTTTTGCTTTGGCGAGTGCATCTTTTTTAAGATGGGCAGCAATAGAGTTAAACCAAAAAGCAACTAAAATGCTAATAATTAAAGCTAAAGAAGCATACAGCATCCATATCCATGAAATTTCTTGGGTGTTTAGAAAAGCAACCGTCAGAATTACTGCGGTTGCTTGACTAAGGATAACTCCAGGTAAAAATCTAAACACAAATGCAAAGATGACTAGAATAGTAACCCATGGGAAGCTCCTCCCATGAATAACAACATCGGTAAAGAAAGCATAGTATTAGTCCGAGAGGCAAGGAATGCCACTCTGGCTGCTTTCTTTTTTTTCTCTGGAGTGGCTTCTACAAAGCCCAGCAATTTCTTCTGATTAGGCCAAATCAGTACCCAAACATTAAAGAGCATGATCGTACCTAGCCAAGCACCCATGCCTATAGTAGTTAAAGCAAGGTTATGGGCACCTACTCCAAGAGTAAAAGCACCATGAATACTATATTGAGGTGCAGTTTCTAGGTAAATTAACCCAGAAAGCCAAGTCACAAGTGCAGACCATCTAAAGAAAAATAGTGCCCTAGGTGCCACATATTTACTAATGGCTGCAGGACCTGGTCCTTGTGAGTCATTATTAGCAGCCGCTACTGCTTGAGTTTGGACTAAATTAAAGTAATAAAGTAATCCTATCCAAGTAATTCCTGCAAGAAAATGTAACCACCGATCTAAAACTAATATAGAGTCCATAATGATTATTCACCAATAAAAATGTTAACTAGCCAGCACTTTAATTACTGCAACAAGTACCAGTGCTAAGACAATTCCAGAAATAATCGTACCAGTGACAGTATCTAAAGGATTATTCATAAATCTCTCCTAATTTTAAGCTCATTACACGTTAATACCTATTATAATGGGTACTAAATGAATTTTAGTATAGCTTACTGGAGAAATATATGCGTGCAAGCGGAATTTTACCTGCGCCTGAATGGCAGGTATCTCAATGGTTTAATACTCCTCAACCTTTGAGTGTAGCTGGTCTTAAAGGAAAAGTCATTGTACTTCATTCTTTTCAAATGCTTTGCCCCGGCTGCGTGATTCATGGATTACCTCAAACTCAGAAAATCACTAACTTGTTCGATGAAAATGATGTGACAGTCATTGGGCTACATACGGTATTTGAACATCACAATGTAATGACACCAGAAGCACTTGAGGCGTTTATTCATGAATACCGCTATACTTTTCCCATCGGCGTAGATCAACCCGATGGAAAGCAAGGACTACCTTATACGATGCGTACTTATAATATGCAAGGAACACCGAGTTTAATACTCATCGATCATCAAGGCTATATTCGTAAACATAGTTTTGGTCGGGATGAAGATATGCAGGTTGGGGCAGAAATTGCTCTTTTAGTCCATGAAGCTAAAATCGCTGCTGCCCAGCATAATAGCCAAGCTGCTGATCATGTAAAATCTAAAGAAAAGCATGAAAATAAAGGCTGTGACGAAGATAAATGTTGTGTATAAAATTTTAACTAACTTTTAAATAGTCTATAATTTCAATCTCTAGGATTTAAATACCTTACCCACAATAGGGTAGCACTAGCCACTGCAGTGGGCATTGCAAGGAAATTGATTAAAGGGATACTATTCATCAACACCACACTTACGCCAAATCCTAACCCTAGTCCTCTAAACTGACGTAGTCTATCTCGTTGTTCTGTAAAAAAAATTCCATGGTTACCCATGGGATAATCTAAGTATTCTAGTGCTAACATCCAACCATTAAAGCCAAACCATAAAAAAGGGGCAATAATATTAATGCCCGGAATTAAAAATAAGATAAGAAAAGGAATAGCTCGAGAAAGAAAATAACCTATTTTATTGATTTCTGATTTTATTGCCTGAAACCCCTCTTTAGCTAATCCTTGCCAAGGGGTAGCTAATTCATCTACAGGTGTATGGGTTAGTTGCTGTTCAACGGCTTTAGCCAGCAAGCTATTAAAAGGAGCACCAATAAGATTGGTGCTCATGGAAAAGGAAAAGAAAAAAAACAACCCTATTGCAATAGCAAATAAAGGCCACAGTAGCCAATGTAGCCAAGTAATCCAGCTCTCTTGCGGAAGAAAAGAATTCATCAAATCACTAAAATAAGTGACTCCTAGCCAAACAAAAAGACCAAAGAAAACAAGGTTAATGGTAAAAGGAATATACACATAACGCCGCAATCCAGGGCGATGAATCAAATGCAATCCCTGTAAAATAGCACTTGATCCTATAATAAGTTGATTAATCAAATAATTAAACTCACTAAAAAAATAATCCTTCAGTAGGAGAGGAAGCATTGGCATAGCGTTTTCTAGGAATACGCCCTGCGAGATAAGCTTCTCGACCTGCTTCTATCGCTTTTTTCATAGCAGAAGCCATCAATGTGGGATATTTTGCCCCTGCAATAGCGGTGTTCATCAATACCCCATCGCAACCCATCTCCATTGCAATCGCAGCATCTGATGCTGTGCCTACCCCAGCATCTACTAAAATAGGCACTGAAGCATTTTGTACAATCTCTAAAATGTTATAGGGATTTCTGATTCCTAGTCCAGATCCAATGGGGGCAGCTAAAGGCATGACTGCCACACAGCCCATTTTTTCTAAATACCTTGCTGCAATAGGGTCATCGTTAGTATAAACCATCACTTGAAAATCTTCTTTAATGAGGGTTTCTGCCGCTTTGTAAGTTTCTTTTAAATCAGGATAAAGAGTATTTTTATCCCCGAGTACTTCTAGTTTTACTAACCGATGATCATCAAGGAGTTCTCGAGCTAACCGGCAGGTACGCACTGCCTCCTCTGCACTATAGCATCCTGCCGTATTAGGAAGCAGGGTATAGACATTTTGGGGGATAGCATCTAATAAATTAGGCTCATCTTTATTTTGCCCAATATTACTACGGCGTACCGCAATGGTAATAATCTCAGCCCCACTGGCTTCAATAGCCGCTTTTGTTTCTGCCAGATCTTTGTATTTTCCTGTGCCTACTAATAGCCTAGATTGATAAGTCTTTTCTGCAATAACTAAAGGAGAATCAAGGTTACTCATAATGATGTACCACAAGTTTATTTATACTAATAAGCATGAGACAGTTACCAACTATATATATCCTAACCACCACCAATGGCCTGTACTATTTCTATCTTATCACCCCCATGCAAAGTATAATGAAGATATTGGCTATGGGGTACAATAGCTTGATTGACTTCTATGGCAATTCGTTTTCCCTGAAGATTAAGATGTATCACTAGATCAGAGAGTAAGCAATTTTCGGGGATTTGATGGGGTTTACCATTGAGTAGAATTTCCATAGATCTCACTTAAATCAAATTATATTCATTTTATTTTACTTGATTATAGGTACGATCGCACATGGGCTTAAATATCGTTGGTTTTGGTAAGGAACTTATCGCTATCTGTCAGCGAGACACTGGGGCACAAAATTTACCCGTCTCTTCAAGAATATTTTGGGTGAGTATAGGCTGCTATACCCTCTGCCGTTTTTGGATAGCACAATTTCATTATTCTATTTTAGGATCCTTATTTATCGCCCTATTTGATATATCCTTACTTGCCCTCATGGTAGTTGCACCTTTATCCATCAAAGATATGCGGGATAAAATCCAACAAACTTTAATCGGTCTGGCTAGTGTAGGTACCTTAATTAGCCTTGCAGAAGTCATTGCAGAATATGTGTTAGGCACCATTCCTTTTCCCAGTGATCAGCCCCAAGATGCCATCATGATTTTTTTAACCTTACCTCTACTGCTTTGGCGTATTCTAGTCAACATTACTATCATGAGACACGCCCTTTCTTGGCGTGTGGCACCTGCCTCTTTATTAGTAGATGCCCAAATAATTACTGTCATTATGCTCGGTAAAGGGATTGCACGGCATTTTTAATATTCTTTGCTTTAGATAATTATTTTAAGAATCAATTATTCATTCTTATATTCATTCTTACCAAAAAACTGAGTATTTATCCTAAATTGGATTCTACTGCACGCACTATATAAAGGTGGCAATAGAATACTTTTTAGGATCCATAATGGATGGATCAACGCTCCATGTTTGAACAAACTTTTAAGAACATTGATGATTCCCTACGAAAAGATGAGGGTTGTTCTAGTGAATTGGATTATGCTGAACAGTCCTCTTGGCTATTATTCCTAAAATACCTAGATGAATTAGAAATTAATAAAGCTACCGAGGCAGCACTAGAAGGTAAATCCTATCATTTTATCCTAGAAGATTCTTATCGCTGGAATACTTGGGCTGCACCTAAGACAGCCGATGGCAAACCAAATCATGATGCTATTACCACTGGTGATGATTTGATTGAATTTATCAATAATAAACTCTTTCCCTATCTAGCAGATTTTCATCAACGTGCTACCAATGCCAACACCATTGAATACAAAATGGGTGAAATCTTCAATGGAATTAAAAACAAGATTGAAAATGGCTATATCCTACGTGATGTTATTGATTATATAGATACCTTACGCTTTGGGTTACAAACTGAAAAGCACGAACTTTCCCATTTATACGAAGATAAAATTAAGAATATGGGTAATGCCGGAAGAAATGGGGGTGAGTACTACACACCACGCCCATTAATCCGCGCCATGATTCAAGTAATTCAGCCTCAAGTGGGGGAGCATATCTATGATGGTGCTTGTGGATCGGCTGGATTTTTATGTGAAACCTATGAATATCTACGTGGAAAACCTAATTTATCCACAAGTGATTTAGATACGCTGCAAACCCATACCTTCTATGGTAAAGAAAAGAAGAGCCTTGCCTATGTGATTGGGATCATGAATATGATTCTCCATGGCATTGAAGCCCCCAATATTACTCGCACCAATACCTTAGCAGATAATATCACTGGCATTCAGGAAAAAGATCGTTTTGATGTCATCTTAGCAAATCCACCTTTCGGTGGTAAAGAACGTAAAGAAATACAGCAGAATTTTCCAATCAAAACAGGGGAAACTGCCTTTCTCTTTCTGCAGCATTTTATAAAATCCGTCAAGACAGGAGGGCGAGCAGCCATTGTCATCAAAAATACCTTTCTAAGTAATACGGATAACGCCAGCATATCGCTACGTAAGGAGCTGCTACAGACCTGTAATCTTCATACAATACTAGATTGTCCTAGCAAAACTTTTCAGGGAGCAGGGGTAAAAACCGTAGTACTTTTCTTTGAAAAAGGTACCCAAACCCAGAAAATATGGTACTACCAACTTGATCCCGGGCGTAGCCTTGGTAAAACTAATCCACTCAATGACGATGATCTAGCTGAATTTATTGATCTACAAAAAACTTTTACTGATTCTGCTAAAAGCTGGACTATAGATACTACAGATATTAATACTGAAAGCTACGATCTCTCAGTCAGAAATCCTAATGCTACGCCAGAATCTGGCTTACGCTCACCCCAAGAAATATTAGAAGAAATAGCGACTCTAGATAAGGAAACAATGAAGGTGTTAGCAGGGATTGGAGCATTGGTAGAGTGAATAAGGGGTGAGTAACTAGGCAATTAGCTAACGTTCTGACTATACAGAATGGTTATGCGTTCGATTCCAAGCTTTTCAATCCTTCTGAAGGAATACCTATCATACGGATTCGTAGTCTTAAATCAGGTTATGAAACTAGGACAAAATTTAATGGCATTTATGAAAAAAAGTATATTGTTTATAAGGGTGATCTCCTAATTGGTATGGATGGGGAATTTGGTTGTTATGAGTGGTATGGAAAGCCATCATTACTGAATCAGCGAGTTTGCCGATTGCAAGAATTTTCTGATTTACTTTTACCAAAATTTCTTTTCTATGGAATAAATAAATATCTTCAAGCTATTGAAAAAGTAACTAGTTTTACAACTGTAAAGCATATTTCTTCAAATCAGATTCTTGCCATTGATTTTCCTATTCCTCCTCTCCCCGAGCAACACTGCATTGTTACTATTTTAGATCAAGCCTTTGAGGCGATTGCTATAGCCCAGACTAATACGGAAAAGAATTTAAAAAACGCACAAGAGTTATTTGAAAGTCAGCTTGAGGCAGTATTTAGCCAGCAGGGTGAGGGGTGGAAAACTATACTCCTTGGAAAAATTGCTACATTCCGAAATGGAATTAACTTTACAAAATCAAGTGAAGGAATTTCAATCAAAATGTTAGGTGTAAAAGATTTTCAGAATCATTATTGGGCACCATTCGAGGATTTTGAATCAATTATCCCAAATGGCATTGTGCCTGATTCAGACATTTTGGTTGAAAATGACATAGTGTTTGTTAGATCTAATGGTAATTTTAATTTGATTGGCCGTTGTCTTTTAGTTGGAGAGACACCAGAAAGAGTTACTCATTCTGGCTTTACAATTAGATCTCGACTAAATTCTAAAGATATATTGCCTACCTATTTATGTCATTTCTTAAAATCAAAGAATGTACGCTAAGAAATGATTAGCGGCGGCAACGGTGTAAATATTAAGAGTTTAAACCAAGGTGTTTTGTCCCAAATAAATATTTCATTTCCTGAAATATTTAAACAAGCTGAAATTGTTCAATCTTTAGAGAAGACAAAGGAAAAAACCCAACACCTCCAATCTCTTTACCAGCGTAAACTTGCTATTCTAGAAGAATTAAAACAATCATTATTGCATCAAGCGTTTACAGGTGCACTCACAAATAAATCCATCGATACATCTCTTACCAAGGTACTATGAATGAGGCAGAAACCCGAGCGGAATATATTGATCCAGCCTTAGTCACTGCTGGCTGGGGTAGAGTAGAAGGGAGCCGTATTTTACGTGAATTTTCTATTACTCAAGGACGATTACAGGGTGCAGGCAAGCGTGGTAGGGTGGAAATTGCTGATTATGTATTGGTGTATCGTAATATCCAATTGGCAGTGATTGAAGCAAAAGCTTGGAGCAAGCCGTATACGGAAGGACTCGCACAAGCTAAAGGTTATGCCCAGCGTTTAGCAGTGCGTTTTGCCTATGCCACCAATGGGCAGAAAATTTACCAAGTGGATATGGAAACAGGTTGCGAAGGGGATATATCCCATTATCCTAGTCCACAGGAATTATGGGATGCTACTTCTGCCCAAGCCAATGTTTGGTGTGATCGGTTTACTGCTATACCCTTTGAGGATAAAGGGGGGAGTTGGCAGTTACGCTATTACCAAAATATCGCAGTCCGGCGTGTATTAGAAGCGATTAGCCATGGACGTAACCGTATTTTATTGGCGCTCGCTACAGGCACAGGCAAAACAGCGATTGCTTTTCAGGTTGCATGGAAACTATTTCACAGTCGCTGGAATTTAAAAGACTGGAAGCATGAAGGGGCTGAACCTACACGAAGACCACGCATTTTATTTCTCACTGATCGTAATATTCTAGCTGATCAAGCATTCAATACCTTTTCTGCGTTTCCTGAGGGTGGGTTGATACGTATTAACCCTGAAGAAATCCGTAAAAAGGGCTGTGTACCTAAAAATGGCAGTATCTTTTTCACGATTTTTCAGACCTTCATGAGTGGCCCTTCAGAAGAAAACAAGCCCTCACCCTATTTTGGTGCGTATGCTTCAGATTTTTTTGATCTCATCATTATTGATGAATGCCACCGAGGAGGGGCAAATGATGAAAGTAGCTGGCGAGATATTCTCAACTACTTTACTCCTGCGGTACAGTTAGGACTCACAGCGACCCCTAAACGTACTATTAATGCCGATACTTATGCTTATTTTGGCGATCCAGTTTATGTATATTCACTTAAGGATGGGATTAGGGATGGGTTTCTCACCCCCTTTAAGGTAGTGCAGATAGCCACCACGATAGATGATTATGTCTATATGCCTGATGATGATGTAATTTCAGGTGAAGTGGAACAAGGTAAACGTTACGAAGAAAAAGACTTTAATCGTACCATTAAGATCAAAGAGCGTGAAGAGTACCGTGTCAAGAAGTTCATGGAATTGATTAATCAACAGGAAAAAACGCTAGTATTCTGTGCTAATCAAGAACATGCACTGATGATTCGAGACTTGATTAATCAATGTAGCCGAAGCAATGATCCTAATTATTGCCACCGAGTCACAGCAGATGACGGTGCCATAGGTGAGCAGTGGCTACGAGATTTTCAGGATAATGAGAAAACTATCCCTACACTCCTAACAACATCACAAAAACTTTCCACTGGTGTAGATGCACGTAATATACGCAATATTGTGTTATTACGTCCCATAAATTCAATAATTGAGTTTAAACAAATTATTGGACGTGGTACACGGCTTTATGAGGGCAAAGATTACTTTACAGTTTATGATTTTGTAAAAGCACATACATTATTCAATGATTCAGAGTGGGATGGAGAGCCGCTAGAGCCGAAATCGATGGATTCAAAGCTAAGGTTTGAGACTCTATATTCATCAGCGGAACAACAGCCGCTAACAGTTCAAGAAAAGTCTCCTGCACTCTACCAGTCAGTATTGGAAATCAAGCTGGCAGATGGGAAACAGCGTACAATTCAGAGCATGATGGCAACTTCGTTTTGGGGTGCAGATGGAAAACCTATATCAGCCGCACAATTCTTAGAGAATTTATTTGGCATATTACCAAAGTTTTTTAAGGATGAAGATCAACTGCGAGAAGTATGGAGCGATCCAAGCACTAGAAAAAGCCTGCTAGAAAATCTAGCAGACAAGGGGTTTAATATGGAATCCCTAAAGGAAATACAAAAGCTTATTAAAGCTGAAGAGAGTGATATATACGATGTACTAGCCTATGTTGCCTTTGCCAGCAGTACACAAACTCGTATTACACGTGCTGATTATGCTCGTATTAAGATTCAGCGAGAGATAAATAATAGCAACCAGCAAATTTTTATTAACTTTGTATTGGATCAATATATGAATCAAGGCGTTGATGAGCTAGCTGAATCTAAGTTACCATCACTTTTAAATCTTAAGTATGGTGGCATAAATGATGCGATTACAAAATTAGGTGATGTTGCACAGATACGACAAGTGTTTATTAGCTTTCAGCACCATCTATATGAGCCTAGGGTATAGTACATTTAAGTCTCTAGTTTTTTAGAAAAATTTAAGCAGGTTGAGATTTACTCTTCTTAGATTTAGATTTTTGAGTAGATGGCAAAGAAATAGAGGAGGTTTTCTTAATGGCTAAAGTATCAAGTAAATGATGAAGTGCTTTAAGACGAGATTCGGGATCAGGTAGATCTTGTTTAAAGAGGAGTTTTTCTTGCCCTTCTAGTTTGTAATGCTCTGGATATTGCTGAATTAAATTAATAATCGCTACTGGATCAATAGTTGGGTTTAAATTGAAATGAATTCGACCTCCTTGGCTATGAGCATCTATTTTACTAATTCCTAGTTGATTGGCTTTTAGCCGTAGCTCATTAATAGCAAATAGAGTTTTAGTTGCTGGGGGCAATAGCCCAAAGCGATCAATTATTTCTACTTGAATTTCGTTTAAATCCTCAATAGCTTTAGCGGCAGCAATCCGCTTGTAAAGTACCAAACGAGTATGGACATCGGGTAAGAAATCTTCTGGAATTAAGGCGGAAGTATGTAAATTAATTTCAGCACCATAACTTAAAGAGGCTTGATCTAAATCTAGGGTACCATGAGATTTTAAGCTCTGAATTGCTCTTTCTAATAATTCATGATACATGCTAAAGCCAATTTCTTGGATTTGCCCACTTTGTCCTTCACCCAATAATTCTCCTGCCCCTCTAATTTCCATATCATGGGTCGCTAAGGTAAAGCCTGTACCTAATTCTTCTAAGGATTCAATAGCATCTAATCGCTTTACCGCATCTTTAGTGATTGCAGATTTGGGTGGGATAATTAAATAAGCATAAGCCCGATGGTGGGAGCGACCCACCCGACCTCGTAGTTGGTAAAGTTGAGCAAGACCAAATTTATCTGCCCGATGGATGATGATGGTATTGGCATTAGGAATATCAATCCCAGTTTCAATAATGGTGGTGCATATTAATACATTAAAGCGACCATGGTAAAAATTGATCATAACCTGCTCAAGCTCTCGCTCTGGCATTTGACCATGGGCAATTCCAGTTTTTGCTTCAGGAAGTAAATCTTGAATCTTTTGATTCATTTTGTGGATGGTTTCTACCTCATTGTGTAGAAAATATACTTGCCCTCCTCGTCTAATTTCTCGAAGAATAGCTTCTTTCAGTTGGGTATTATTCCATTCTTGGACGAAAGTTTTTACTGCTAAACGGCGTGCAGGAGGTGTGGCAATAATGGAGAGATCCCGAATCCCAGAGAGGGATAAATGAAGAGTACGGGGGATAGGGGTAGCAGTTAAGGTAAGAATATCTACTTCTGCCCGTAGAGCCTTCATCCGTTCTTTCTGTTGAACTCCAAATCGATGTTCCTCATCTATGACTACCAAACCTAGGTTATTAAAGCTAATTCCTTTTTGCAGGAGTTTATGAGTACCGATGATAATATCAATTTTACCTTCCGCTACTTGCTGGATAATTTGTTCTTGTTCTTTGCGAGAGGCAAAGCGAGAAATTACTTCAATTTTTATGGGCCAGCCGGCAAATCGATCTTTAAAACTTTGATAATGTTGTTGCGCAAGTAAAGTAGTGGGCACAACTACCGCTACTTGTTTACCTGTATAAGCTACGATAAAAGCTGCTCGCATTGCCACTTCGGTTTTGCCGAAACCGACATCTCCACAAATCAACCGATCCATAGGTTTATCTGAAGTTAAATCTCCAATCACTGCTTCAATAGCTTGGGTTTGATCTGGGGTTTCCTCAAAGGGAAAAGCTCGGGCAAAAGCAGTATAGTGGGAATCTAAAGGAGGAAGAGGTGTTTTAGTTCGAGCAGCTCTTTGGGCGTAAATAGCCAGTAATTTAGCGGCAATATCTGAAATTTGCTCTTTGGCTTTTCGCTTGGCTTTTTCCCAATGCCCTGATCCTAATTTATGGAATGGGGCAAGTTCAGCAGAAGCACCCGTATAACGGCTTATTAAATGTAAGGAAGCAATAGGCACATAGAGTTTATCTCCTCCTGCATATTCCAAGCTCATAAATTCAGTAGCTACCTTGCCAAGGGTAATAGTTTCTAACCCTAAATAGCGACCAATTCCGTGTTCTTCATGAACAACTGGAGATCCTAGAGTGAGCTCAACTAAATCTCGAACTAGGGTATTTGTTTCATTATCAGAAGATTGTTTTTTCCTCCGCCGGCTTTGCATTGCCTGATCCCCAAAAATTTGAGATTCAGTAATGACGGTAATCGCTGGATCAGCAAGTAATAATCCCTGATCTAAGGGAAAGACAGTAATTCCTAGAGAGTCTTTAGCTTCTAAAAATCGTTGCCAATCCTTAAAGTAAGTAGGCGTAAGCTGAATATCTTTTAAAAGCTCTAGAAGAGTCTCCCTCCGCCCCATAGTTTCGGCAATAAATAATACTCGACCTTGATAGGTGGCAATAAATTGCTCTAAGTCGTTTAAAGGCTGGGCAGTGTGGATATTTGAACTTAGTTGAGGAAGGGGTTGGGTGAAAAAGTTTTGCGTACCTATTTTTTCTTCTAAAGATTGGGATTGAAGGCTAATTCTAGGTAAGGATTTAAGCTGGGCAAAAACTTGATTGGGCTGAAGATAAAGCTGTTGAGGATTTAGGATAGGTCGCTCAATATTGTGGGAATACTGATCATAGCGATCTTTAATTTCTTGCCAAAAATTATCTGCAACATTATGAATATCTCCTAAAATAACACCTAGGGTATTTTGGGGCAGATAATCAAATAAAGTACTGGTATCCCGAAGGAAAAAGGGAAAATAGTATTCAATTCCGGGCGGAGTATTTCCTTGGCTTACTTCTTGATAAATTAAACTATATTGGGATTGACCAAAAGCATTTTCATGGTTTTTTTGAAACAATTGGATAGATTCTTTAGTAAGAGGAAATTCTCTAGCAGGAAGTAAACGAATTTCATCGACTATTTGAAGGGATTTCTGGGTTTCTTGGTTAAAACTCCGTAAAGTATCTACTGTGTCATCAAATAAATCTATTCGATAAGGTACTTTACTTCCAGTGGGAAAAATATCAATAATAGAGCCACGAATAGCAAATTCGCTATGTTCCATCACTTGTGTTACATGACGATACCCACCCTGTACTAATTGATCGCGCCAGCTATCCCTAGAAACTATATCCCCTGCTTTAATAAGTAAACTATGAGACTCAAGGTATTCTTGGGGTGGAAGCAGTTGCATTAAGGTAGTGATAGATACAATCAGAATACCTTGAGTTAAACGTGGAAGCTGATATAGAGTCTCCAATTTTTCAGAAATAATATCTTGATGGGGAGATAGGTTTTCATAGGGCAGAGTTTCCCAATCTGGTAAAAAAATGACTGGGTGTAGTGATTTTTCACTAAGATAGAATTTAATTTCTTCGCCGATCCTACTTGCCGTAGCAGTATCTGGAACAATCCCTATGATAAAACTTGAATAATTTTCGATACAGGTTGCTAACGTTAGCCCAAAGCTGCTGCCATGAATTTGCCCAAATTGGCGATGATCGCCAGCTTTTTTAGGTAAAGATTGGACTAAAGATTTAACATCTAGAATAGACAGCATTTAAGAGAAGATAATTTTTGAATCAGAAACAAATAAAATAGAGGCTTGATAAGTAGGTTAGCTATAACTAAACCAACTCATCAGTTGATCTAATATTATATTTTTGTATCCGATAACGCAAAGTTTCTCTTGTAGACTTAAGAGCACGAGCTGTGGCAGCAATATTATAATTATTCCGTTTAAACGCAATTTCAATAATGTGGCGATCCATATCTTCCAAAGCCATGCTCCCATCTAAAGGAAGACAAATTTGATCCACATGATTAAGAGAGTAAGAAGGTGCGTAGATAGGTTGCACTTCCTTGATAGGAAGCTGAAGCCACTGATCTGAGAGTATTTCGCCTTCAGAAAATAAAACACAACGCTCAATTACATTGCGTAATTCTCGTATATTACCTGGCCAGTCGTGATCACGCAGCTGTGCCCATACTCTCTCTGGTATTGTTTTAATTTGTTTACTTGCTTCAGCACCAAACTCTGAAATAAATAAGGGGACTAAATCCTCAAGATCTTCTTTGGTCTCCCGCAAGGGGGGCAGGGTAAGTTGCAATACATTAAGGCGATGATAAAGATCAAATCGAAAACTGCCTTCCTTTGACATTTGCTCTAAGTTACGATTACTTGCAGCAAGAATCTGTATATCAATCGTAATTTCTTTATTGCCACCTAATCGGCGTACTCTACGATCCTCCAGTACTTTAAGTAGTTTAGCTTGGAGATCTAGGGGCATCTCTCCTATTTCATCTAAAAATAGGGTACCTCCATTGGCTTGCTCTAAAAATCCAAAATGACGAGACTTTGCTCCGGTAAAAGATCCCATCTCATGACCAAAGAGTTCTGATTCTAATAAATCTCGTGGCAATGCAGCACAATTAAGTTCTATCATTGGTCCTTGGGCACGGGTACCACTATAATGAAGAATACGTGCAACTAAACCCTTACCTGTTCCTGTTTCCCCAGCTAAAATTAAAGCACTAAAATGGCTCTGAGTAAGTCTAGTGAGTAAACTTCTTATCCTCTGGGTTGCTGGACTACGCCCTACTAATGCTTTGGGTGAATATTTTTGGTGTTGTTGCTGTGTTTGATATAGTAATCGCCTATGGGCAGAGGCACTACGAAAAGCACTGGAAACCACTAAATCTAAGTGATCTAACTCACAAGGTTTTTCTAAAAAATCATAAGCACCTAGCCGTAAAGCGCGTACTGAATCTGGTACACTGCCATATCCAGTCAATAATAACCATTCTGCATAGGCGTATTTACCTTTAATCTCTTCCATCAAATCTAAGGCATTACCATCAGGTAAACTCATATCGGAGAGAATAACTAGAGGATTGAATTCTGATTCTAATAAAATCTCTTGTGCTTGTTTTAAGTTTTTAGCCCATTCTACTTCCCAGCCCCCATCTTGATAATGACGGGAAAGCTCAGCACCTAATAATAATTCATCCTCAATAATAAGTAATGCAAATTGCATGCTAGTGTGTTATTAATAAAAGACTGAAAAGCATGTTTTTAAGCTAATCTTTTTATTAATGGAAAGATAAGGGTAACACAAGCACCTTGTGGTTGCTTATTTGTTAACTGTACATATCCACCTGATTCTCTAGTAAATCGCTGTACCATAGCCAACCCTAATCCAGTACCTTGTTGTCCGTTGCCGCTGGCAAAAGGACGTATACCATGCTCTAGTACTTGTTTAGAAAATCCCGGTCCCTCATCACATACTGCTATACACAAAGAATCTTTATCCTCCCAAGCATCAATTTTAATAACCCCAGCAATTTTATCCATCGCATGGGTCGCATTTAGTAGCAAATTTAGAATAGCTTGATGAAATCCATCCTCTGGGAACTGATGATAAAGATTTTTGGGAATATTACATTGTAATTTAAGCTGATTAGATATTTGATAGCGAGTAAGAGCTAAAATTTCTTCAACCTCATAAGCTAATTCTAAATTTACTGATGGTTCTGGGGTATGTTTTGCTTGGTTAAGCAGATCATTTAAGAGTCGAGTTAATCTTTTTATCTCATTACTAATAAGCCCAAGCCGCTGAGCTTGATCTGGATTATTTATTTCTTTTTTAAGATTACTACAGCTAATTTGAATTCCAGCAAGAGGATTTCGAAGCTCATGGGCAATACTCGCAGCTAACTCTCCTATTGCTGCCAATCGTTCAGCACGGGCTAAACTGCGTTGTTGCTCCATTAAAGTACGAGTAGCGTCCTGTACTTCTTTTTCTAAAGAGAGAGTGTGCTGGCGTTTTTCCTCCTCTAGTGTTTTTAATCTACCCACCATATCATTATAACTATTGTAAATAGGGTGCAGTAGGGGATTTAACCCATAGGTAGAAATAGGTTCGAGTTTTTCTTCAGTCAGCGAAGAGAGTAGTTCTGCTAAATCTTGCAAAGGGTTAAATATCCTGCTTTGAAAGAACCACTTTACTGCAATAAGTGAAGCGATAATAATCAGAGAGGCAAGCATTAATTCATTGCGAATCTTGATTATCACTTCTTGCAAAACTAACTCATCATGACCAATTTCTGTATTTAATACTTGGTTAATTAAACTTAAAATAGGAAAGAGTATCTGAGGAGTAATCTGGTTATTTCCTTTAATAAAATCAGTTAATATCAGATTTATCCATCGTAAATTCTTAGGGGTTTCTTCGTCTGAATGATGCCCTAAAGAGGTAATATGTTTAATTTCATCACTTAGTTTTCTTAGATCATCTCGGCTGATTCTCACTTTTTCCCCTGATAGGGCATCTAGCAGTACGGTTTCTAGTCCTAAACTTGTTTGCTGGATTTGGCGAGAATAATTCATATTTGAGCGAAGAGTCTCCATATAATGAAGATTATTCCACATCATCCTGCCTAAAACAGTGCCAATAAGAATCAGTACTCCAATTAAAATAAATCCCCGAACTTGTATAGTTCGATCAATTAACTGTCTCACCCTAAGTACTTTTTTCTCTATTAGTTGATTAGAGATTATTAGACCTTCAGTACTAGATAAGGTTAATTAAAATTATAGGTAAATCCAAGTTGGAGGTTATGAATCATAAGATCTGGGCTGCGAGGTGCAGTATTATGAATGTAATTTCCTAGATAACCTAGAGTCACATTAGCATTACTATTAATGCGAAAGTTAAAACCTAAAGCCAAGTGATTCTGGTTAAATCCTGCAAGATTTTGATCCCCATTAACTCCCCAACTATTTAAGTACTCCCAAAGTTCATCGGATAGATAGATAGATACATTTTTTGTACCGGGAATAGCATGGGAAATACCGAAGAGTTGACGAAAGCGAATGCCGATATCACCTAATGTAGTGCCTGTAGCATCATATCCAGAAACCGTAAACAATTCTTCTAAACGACTACGAGAAGTAAAGGTAAATCCTCCACCTATATGGGTAGTATATAGAAAATCCTGATAGGGACGGCTCACTGAATCATGCTTACCGTTCGGAAGTAAATCCCAATACTGGCTATAACCAAACCAAAAGCTGGCATTTGGGGTAATACTATAGCCTAACGAACTCCAGAAAAGTTCCTGTCTTGGATTCATACTAGCCCCTGCATTAGGATTGCTAAGAAAAGAATCATCACGGTTACGAGTCATCCCCATGATAGACCAGTGGAATTTACTTGCTGTTTCATCGTCTAATCCTAGGGCTTTACCAAATAACTTGGCAGATCCACTAAAAGCAGCAAAGCCCCAAGTACCAAATTCTTCCTGTACGCCCTCAGCAAAAGATAGGCTACTAGATGTTAATAAAATAAATGTAATAAAAAAAATATAGCTTCTCGTCATTCTCATCCTAATTTTCCTATGGCAGTTAGCACGTGCTATTTGAAACTTCTGCTACTTTCGTGCCAACTTTAGAAAATTAAATGAAAATACGCTTCAATCACCCATAGAAATTAGAGTGAAAGGTATGTACGACTCTTTTATATAAAAGGAAGGGTAATATGTTTTGAGGATAATCCACCACTTTAAGGTGGGGAAAATCACCACTATTTAGTTTTTTTAAACCAAGTATTTTGTTTAGAAAAATTTAAAATACGGGAGGAGTCTTGGTAAGATACAATTTAAAAATAGGGGAGGGGAAATGACCAGCTTGAGGGCTGGTCTATTTATTCAAATATTTTTAATATAGTGTGCTAATGATATTTTCATTCTTCTAGGTATTTTAACTTATCCTCAACATCTTTATTTTTAATTCGATCCCACTGTTCGGCACCTTCTGGTGGATCCTTTCGCTCAGTAATCACAGGCCAATCTTGAGCCAATTTTGCATTTATTTCTAAATATTTTCTCTGATCTTCAGGTAAATCATCTTCGGAGAAAATCGCCTCTGCAGGGCATTCAGATTCACAGAGAGTACAGTCAATGCACTCATCTGGATCAATGGCTAAAAAATTAGGTCCTTCATGAAAACAGTCCACAGGGCACACTTCCACACAATCAGTGTATTTACACTTAATACAGTTTTCTGTTACTACAAATGTCATAAGTTATTTCCTCCTAAAAATTTTTAATAATTCTTTTTTGTGAAACTATAATAGGTATTATTTAAAGAATTCTCTTTATTTAAAGTATTTAAAATATATTAAATAGAACTAATTCTATAATAGGGGCGTTGTATCTATGCAAAAGTTTCTTTATTTTTTAATATTTATTATTGTTTTTGTATTAGGGCTTATTTTTGCTGATCACCATGCAGAACTGGTGACTATTAATTACTATTTTGGCACAATTTCTATTCCCTTATCCTTGCTCTTATCCCTGATATTACTGGTAGGGGTGATTCTCGGTATCTTAGCAAGCTTGAACTCGGTGATGAAATATAGATATGAAAATAGAAAGTTACGTAAATCAGTAAAAACTATTCAGCGAGAAAATACCGATCTACGCTCATTTCCAATACCTATTAAATATGAGAAATAAAATTAAAAGGATAATATCATGACTCAGGTGTTGATTTATCATAATCCTAGATGCAGTAAATCACGTCAGACTTTACAATTAATTCATGATCAAAATATCGATCCTGAAATCGTTGAATATCTTACTTCACCACCTACTTTTGATCAGTTGGTTGAAATCCTTAATTTATTAGGGAAGACCCCTAGGGAATTAATGCGGCAAGGAGAGCCAGAATATAGAATTAATGGTTTAGATAACCAAAATCTTTCAGATAAAGAATTAATTGAAGCTATGTGTGCTTATCCTATTTTAATTGAAAGACCCATTGTATTAACAGGTGATAAAGCTGCCATTGGAAGACCACCGGAGAGTATCCTTGAGATTTTATAAACTATGATAGAAATTCTTATTCTTTACTATAGCCGTCATGGTAATGTAGCTGCGATGGCAGAACAAGTAGCAAGAGGGGTAGAAGAAATAGAGGGAGTACAAGCACGGCTGCGTACAGTACCACCTATCTCTACTGTTTGTGAAGCCACTGAAGATGCTATTCCTCAAAGTGGTTATCCTTATGCTTCACTAGAGGATTTAAAGGAATGCACAGGATTAGCACTTGGAAGCCCAACTCGGTTTGGTAACATGGCCGCCCCTCTAAAATATTTTCTTGATACTACAATTAGTCTTTGGCTTTCTGGATCTTTAGTCGGAAAACCTGCAGCGGTGTTTACTTCAACGGCTAGCCTCCACGGAGGGCAAGAATCTACATTGCTTTCTATGATGACACCCTTATTCCATCATGGGATGGTTCTTGTAGGAATTCCTTATACAGAATCAGGATTAATTACTACTCAAGCAGGAGGCACTCCCTACGGTGCTAGTCATCTCTCTGGGGTAAATAACGATCTACCTCTAACTCATACGGAAGCTATTCTTTGTCGTGCTCTAGGAAAGCGGCTTGCGAAAATAGCGTACTCTTTAGCAAATACACAATAAAAGTATTAATTTTTATCTATTGTCTTTATTAAGTGTTGCCCCCTTAAATGCTAAAAATATAAGAAATTCTATCGGAAGAGATGGTTTAAACCTACTATCGGAGCTATGGATTCATCAAGAGTTAGATTCAACGAATAACTACCTTTTAACCCAAGCCAAGAAAGGAGCATCTAGAGGAACAGTATGCCTAGCAGAGATGCAATCTGCAGGAAAGGGGCAATATAACCGTACTTGGATATCACCTCCAATAGGAAATATCTATCTCTCCCTACTATGGAATTTCTATAATACTATCCAGTTATCTGGTTTAAGCCTTGCCATAGGAGTGGGTATACTAAGGGCCTTTGAAGAGGAGGGCATAACTTTTTTAAGGCTCAAATGGCCTAATGATATAATTCTATTAGATTTTCGTAAGTTAGGTGGCATTTTAATTGAACTCATATCTCAAGGGAATTTGATTACCGCAGTGATAGGAGTTGGAATTAATATAAACGTATCTGAGTCTTATCAGAAAAAAATTGATCAATCTTATGGGAGCCTATCAGAAATGATGGGTGAACAACCTGTTTTTAGAGATTATTTAGCAGGACGACTTATTCACCATCTACTACTTACTTTATCTTGCTTTGAAAAAGACGGGTTATCTACTTTTCTTGAAGACTGGCAGAAATGGGATCTCTACTATAACAAAAAAGTATATTTATATACGAATGGTGGAGTCATTTATGGTACTGCTTGTGGGGTTGATACCTTAGGAAATTTATTATTTGAAGAAAAAAGTCAGCGATCATGCTATTCTAGTGGCAAAATAAGTTTGAGATTAGCTCAATGATCCTATTAGTAGATATTGGTAACAGTCGAATTAAGTGGGCCCAATTGCGTGGGAATAGACCTATGGAGTTTGATTCAATAACCCGAGGAAAAACAGGTATTAAACGGGATATTTCCCGGGTTTGGAAAGATATCAAAGATATAAATAGGGTAGTTGTTGCTAATGTAGGTGGAGATAGAATTGGGGATCAACTTACTGAATGTACCCAAAATTACTGGCAAGTAACCCCAGAATTTTTAACTGCCCGTGCTAATAGCTACGGTATTCATAATGCCTATGAAACTCCTGAACACTTAGGTATCGATCGGTGGCTTGGATTAATCGCAGTACGCCAACGCTATCGTAATTTTCGAAAGAATGGAGCAATATGCATTATTGACTGTGGTACCGCAATTACTGTTGATCTACTAGCAGCAGATGGAAATCACTTAGGAGGACTAATTATCCCTGGTATTACCAGTATGTCCCAAATTTTATCAGATCATACCAATGGTATTAGTACTATTAGTGAATCTGAGAAAAGGGGAGATACTCTACTTGCCAATACTACGGATACTGCGGTTACTGGAGGAGCTTTATATGCTGCTGCCTCTTTTATTGATAGGGTAGGCAATGATGCGGCATCGGAAATTAAAGGGGAATTTAAACGAGTCATTACGGGTGGGGATGCACTTAAAATACTTCCTCTATTGCAAGATAAATATGATCACTTGCCTAACTTAGTGTTATGGGGGCTAGCCCAAGTTGCTAGAAATACAAGAACTAAAGTTACTCATGAATCTGAAAATACTTTAGATAATTGTGAAGATAAAAGTGCCCATAGTACTGAAGTTGTAGAAGCCCAACTCTAAAAGGCTGTATTTTTATAAAATAAATAATAGTTGCCGGGTTAGCACAGTGGTAGTGCAGCGGTTTTGTAAACCGAAGGTCGGGGGTTCAAATCCCTCACTCGGCACCATCAACTAGCTTGTTTAAACTTATAGGGTTACAACAATGCGTCTGATGCGTAATTGGTTTCAGCGTCATTTTAGCGATCCTCAAGTAGTAGGCTTGGTTATTCTGCTTATTATTGGGTTCACTACAGTGATCTTCATGGGTGATATGCTTACTCCTGTATTTGCAGGCGTGGTTATTGCCTATTTGCTAGAAGGCAGTGTAAAGCATATGGAACGTTTTCGTATCCCTCGTTGGATTGCTGTTTCATTAGTATTTTCGATTTTTTTAGCTGTTTTATTTTCAGTTATTTTTGGATTACTGCCTTTACTTTCCCAGCAGCTTACCCAATTTGTAAAACAGCTCCCCTCCATGATTATACGAGGTCAAGATCAATTACTTGGCTTATCTGATGGCTACCCTTATTTATTTTCTGAAGAACAAGTTAAGGACTTAATGAGAGCTATTAGATCTGAGATGGCTCGATTAGGACAAAAGGTACTTTCTTTTTCCTTAGCCTCAGTTGCAAGTTTAGCTGCAGTCGCCCTTTATCTCATAATTGTACCGATTCTCGTATTCTTTTTTTTAAAAGATAAGAGCCGGATTATTCATTGGGTTACAAAATTCTTACCCCTTAAGAGGCAGCTGGCTACCCAAGTTTGGCATGATGTGGATATTCAGATTAGTAATTATATTCGGGGTAAGTTTCTTGAATTTTTAATTGTATGGGCAGTAGTATTTATCACTTTTTATTTAATGGGATTACAGTTTTCTGTTTTACTTAGTTTTTTAGTAGGAATATCAGTGATTATCCCCTATATTGGTGCCTTAATTGTTACCTTTCCTGTAGCGTTTGTGGCTTATGCTCAATGGGGATTTGGATCTGAATTTACTTATCTATTTACTATCTATGCCCTAATTCACGCTTTAGATGGTAACGTGCTTGTACCTTTATTATTCTCTGAAGTAGTCAATTTACACCCAGTAGCGATTATTATTGCTATTCTAGTATTTGGTAGTTTTTGGGGGTTTTGGGGAGTATTTTTTGCTATCCCCTTAGCAACCCTAGTTCAAACATTACTTAAACTTTGGCCTACAACCTAGATTAAGATAGTCAAAAAATAAGTAATTCTTTCATTAATAGCTGTAGAATGAATGATGGAGTAGTTTTATGCTTTTACAACCTAAAGAACTAGCTCAGCGTTTAGATGATCCTAATTTACTTATCGTAGATCTTTGTGGTAAGGAATCCTACCTTTCTGGGCATATACCTGGAGCAGTCCATTTAGAATATGATGAAATATCTGTTGCTCGATTACCTGCCCAAGGGCTGATGCCTGAAATATCTCAGTTAAATGTAAGTTTATCAAGGATTGGTTATACCCCTGAAAAGCAAGTAATTGCTTACGACTCAGTAGGGAATAATCAAGCTGCCCGCCTTCTTTGGGTTTTATCCGAATTAGGACACGATGGAGCATTGCTACTCGATGGGGGTTTAAAAGCTTGGCTTGCGGAAAATTTACCAACAGAAAATTTAGAATCTTCTATTACATCAAGCAATTTTCAAGGGAAGTATCAGGGCAGAGCAGAAGTAGATAAAGCCTATGTCTTAAATCACCTCAATGATCCTAATACAATCTTTTTAGATGTGCGTACCTTAGGTGAGTATCAGGGGACTGACGCTCGAGCAAGCCGAGTAGGGCGTATTCCTGGTGCAGTACATTTTGAATGGACTCAAGTGCTTGATAAAGATCATCATCTACGCTTTAAACCTAAGAAAGAAATACAAGCTATGCTAGAGGCATTAAAAGTAACGCCCGATAAAGAAATTGTTTGTTACTGTCAAAAATATCTACGAGCGTCACATACTTCTATGATGCTGAAATATATGCTGGGTTACCCCAAGGTCAAAGGATATGTAGCTTCTTGGTCTGAATGGGGAAATGATCCAGAAACTCCTATTGAAATATAAATAATTTAATATCGGGAAACTACCGTAGCAAAAGGTGTATTACGGTCAGTGTAGGTAATGACTACCTGATCAAATTGATGGGTAATACTTAATGCGAGATCTGCGGTAGTAATTCCATTTTGCTCTTCCTGGGTAAAATAGCTTTTATTAATATTAATTAGTGGGATTATTTTTATACTATTTCCCCCTTCTATACTTTCTAGTAATCTAACCATAGATTTTGCTAAGTGGATAGGTTTTATTGGGTTACCTATCCCTATTTTAGAAATGAGTCTCATGCCTTTCCCGTGACGAGCGGGTAATATTGTTTTTGCTAAAAGGGATTGCTCCATTTCTGCTATTGAAATAATTGGTATTATCTTAGTAGTTCCTATGGGTAGAGAAAATATTTCTTTATCTATTGAATTATTTATATCAAGGTTATGAAAAGGGAGATCTACCCTAACTACACTTAAATTAAATTGGGCTTGAGTATGAATGATTTCAATTAATCCAGAAGGTATCCCAAGTAAAGTTCCTTTTTTTTCTGAGGATTGGGCATAAGCAATGATACGGTAGGTTTTAGTAGCAGTATTAATAAGCATCATTTGCTGTTTCTTATCAGCAATAATCTGATAAGCAGGTATATCTGCAGGAAAAGATGTGGTGGGGGTAATAGAAGTAATTCCCATTCTTCCTGAATATAGAGATGCTAGCCGGTGAATGAGCGTATCTTTTTCTGCTGTCCCAACTAGGCAAACAATTCCTTTTTTAATATCTAAGGCCTCTAGTAACGGGATCAATTTACGAATAATCATCGCTTTTTTATGCTACATTTTATCTTTTTATTCCTAAAACCCTAAAGAAAGAGAGGTTACATTTTAATGGAAGAACACAATACTTGGGAGATGATTTTAGCTGGACTCATTGCACTTATTGTAATTTTATGGTTTAGCCCTGGAATTAAAACTGCATTTCAGCACTCAAAACAAGTAGAAAATAAAGATTGGAAAGGATTTTTATTTCCTATCGGATTAGTCATTCTTTTTGTGTTTTTTTTAATTCTAGTAAGAAGCTAGTAATCATTTACCAATATTTTTCAATAGAAATTTCTCCTGGAATGCGTCGTTTATTTTCTTTTAGCCCATAATTTTTAAGAATTGCAGTGACATCCTTAACCATATCTGGATTACCGCAAATCATTACTTGAGATAACTCTGATTTGATTTCAAGTCCAGTAAATTGGGACATACGCCCATCTTCAATTGCTGTAGTAATACGCCCATGAATCGTGTTTTCGTGTTCTTCTCGGCTTACTAAGGGAACATAGATAAATTGATCAGAGTGTTTTTCTTGGATACTCTGAATTAGAGGTCTATAAGAGAGTTCTTTGAAACTACGAACTGAGTGGGCTAATATAATTTTAGAAAACTTTTTCCATACCTCATCTGCCTTTAATACCGCTAAAAAAGGACCAATGGCTGTTCCTGTTGATAGCATCCATAAATCATGGGCAGCCTGAACTTGAGGCATTGTTAAAAATCCCGATCCTTTGCGAAAAACCCAAACAGAATCACCGGGTTTCAGCTCAGCTAAGCGAGGGGAAAGTAATCCTTCAGAAACAATAATAGAGTAAAATTCTAAATATTTCTCTTCTGGCATATTTACAAACGAATAGGATCTCGCAATAAATTCTTCATTAATCACCAATCCTAAGCGACCGAATTGTCCTGCTTCAAAAGGATTAATAGGTGCCTCTACTTGCAGTGAATAAAGACTCTCTGTCCAGAAATGATTAGAAATAACTTTTCCTTCAACCCATTTATCTATATCTACGATTGACGCTGTCATAAAATAATAGTTACCTTTACTATTTTTTAAAAATCAGTATATAGTTAAAAAACTAAAATAATTAGCGCTTATTTTATATCTCATCTGTAGGATCCAATAAATTAATCCAATGCTTTACAGGCATAGAAGATTTACTTTTCAGGTGTGTTAAACATCCAATATTAGCAGTGGCAACGAGTTTAGGGTGCTCTTTTTCTAGTGCTTGTAATTTATTTTTCAAAAGATTTTGAGAGATCTCTTTCTGCAAAATAGAATAAGTACCTGCAGAGCCACAACAAAGATGAGAATTAGCTACTTTTGTTAAGTTAAACCCAGCCTTTTCTAATATTTTCTCTACTACTCCCACAAGTTTTTGTCCATGCTGTAACGTACAAGGAGATTGAAAAGCGATATTTCTAGGAGTATGAGGGGGAATAGTAAGTTTTGTGATATCCTCTTGAGCAATAACTTCACTAATATCCTTAGTTATTTCCGCTACTTTAGCTGCTTTTCTTGCATAGGTAGGATCTGCTTTAAGTAACGTACCATAATCTTTTACCATGACACCGCAACCACTGGCAGTCATCACAATAGCTTCAATACCTTCCTCTATATAGGGCCACCAAGCATCAATATTCTTTTTAATAAAATACAACGCACCATAAGGATCCGATAGATGTTGATTAACTGCTCCACAACAACCGCTGCTAGGTGCTGATACTAAGCTAATTCCTAATTGATCTAATACCCAAGCGGTGCTGGTATTAATATTAGGAGCAAGTACAGGCTGCACACACCCATCTAAAATTAGCATTCTTCGAGAATGATTGGCTTTAGGTCTTAGTTTATCTTTTTCTTGTGTTGGTATCTGTTCTTTAAGTGCTTTAGGAAGAAAAGGAGAAAAAAATTGACCAATTTTAAGCAAAATTTTAAATCGCCATGGGTAGGGCAAAACAAAACATAATCCCTTCCGTAGTATTTGATCTAAAAATGATCGGGATACTGTATTCTCTACAACCTCTCGCCCAATATCTAATAACCGTCCATAGCGTACCCCTGAAGGGCAAGTGGTTTCACAGGCACGGCAAGTAAGGCAGCGATCTAAGTGTTGTTGAGTTTTATGGCTAACCTCTTTTCCTTCAAGGACATTTTTTATTAAATAAATTCTTCCTCTCGGACTATCTAGCTCATCACCAATGAGTTGATACGTAGGGCAAGTAGCAGTACAAAATCCACAATGCACACAAGCTTCTATGATTTTTTGTGCCTCTTTTCCCTGATTAGTATCTTTAATAAAATCTGCAAGTTTAGTTTGCATAAAATAATTATTTAAAGTTCATCATACATGCGCCCAGGATTTAGAATAAAGTGAGGATCAAATGCTTGCTTTAATCGGTAGTGTAAATTCATCAAAGCATTAGATAGAGGGTGGAAGATATCCCCATTTCTGTCCCCCCCCCGAAAGACAGTAACATGACCACCTATACGGTCTGCCCCAATTCGCATTAGTGTCGGATCTAAATTTGAGTGATACCACCGTTGTGATCCTGCCCAATCCACAAACCAAGTACCTGGTAAATCAATAGGTGGAGTCACAGTGGGAATAGACCAACGCCATAGGGGTTGTTGTTGTTTTTTAAAGAAAGGATGAGTATGATCTCTCACCGCTGTCCAAAACCCTTGGGAATCATCTATCTGATTACCACCTATTTTTTGCTGGGCAAGACGTATGGTTTCTTCAAATCCAGACAAGCGAACATATACACACTCTCCATCAAAAACACATCCAGATATAGGCAAATGATCAGTTGCCCAAGTATTAAATAAATTAAGAGCACTTTGAGGTGTTTGTGGTTGAGCAAGGGTAATTTCCATAAGTGGGTGAGGCAGTACTTTTAAGGAAATTTCTAATAATACGCCAAGGGTGCCAAGACTTCCTACCATTAGTCTAGAAACATCATAGCCAGCTACATTTTTAACCACCTGACCACCAAATCGGAGTTTTTCTCCCTTACCGTTTAAGATAGTAACACCGAGGATAGAATCTCGGATTGCACCCCCATAAGGGCGGCGAGGACCAGAAAGACCTGTTGCTATTACACCGCCTAAAGTAGATTCTTGCCCAAAATGAGGCGGTTCAAAACCAAGCATCTGGTTTTGTCCAGCAAGTAGTGCTTCTATTTCAGAGAGGGAGGTTCCAGATCGAGCAGAAATGACTAATTCTTCAGGTTCATAGCTAATAATACCTTGGTGCCGAGTAATACTCAGCGGTGTGCCTAAAGGTTGGCGACCATAAAATTTCTTTGTATTTCCGCCTATAATACATAGAGAAGTTTTTTTATTATATGCTGCATAAACAGTTTCTTGTAGTTCCTTGCTATAGTCAGTAGAATCCATTGCTCTTAATTAGTGATTTAATCTGTAAATCATAGAGTAGATATACTTAGGTATAATTCTATAAGGTGATTGAAATGGCTTAAAATTCATCTCATTCTCTGGCTAAAATATCTGTTAATTAAACATAATGTCTTTTGTACACCTTCGGCTTCATACTGAATACTCTATGGTGGATGGCTTGGTGCGAATTAAGCCATTAATTCAGGCTGCGATTACAGCAAAAATGCCTGCACTTGCTATTACCGATCAAAATAATATATTTGGAATAGTAAAATTCTACCAATCAGCATATACCGCAGGAATAAAACCTATTATCGGGGCTGATTTGCTCTTAGATAGCCAAGAGGAAAACCATCACTTTAGTCGTTTTACTGTATTATGCCAAAATCATATTGGTTACCAAAACTTATCTTACTTACTCTCTCGTGCTTATCGTGAAGGGCAAGTACAAGGAACACCTTATATCCAATGGGATTGGATAAAAAATCATAATGGAGGATTAATTGTATTATCTGGAGGTCATGAAGGAAATATAGGTCAAGCATTATTATCGAATAACAGTCATAAAAGCAAGAAATTGCTTGCAAATTGGAGTCAGCAATTTCCTGATCGTTTTTATTTAGAACTCCATCGCACTGGCAGAGAAAATGAAGAGCAATATCTTCATGCAGCAGTAGATCTTGCTTTAGCTTCAGATACTCCCGTAGTAGCTACTAATAATGTTAGGTTTTTACATCAGGACGATTTTGAAGCTCATGAAGCAAGGATTTGTATTCATGAGGGATGGACACTCAATGATCCTCGCCGCACCTATTCCTGTAGCAATCAGCAATACTTTCGCACACCATTAGAGATGGAGGCGTTATTTTCTGATCTTCCAGAAGCAATAGAAAATACGATAGGGATTGCTAAACGATGTAATCTTGAGATTACGCTAGGCGAAAACTATCTTCCAGATTTTCCTATTCCTGAAGAAGCAGAAACTACTGAAGCGTTTCTTCAATCTGAAGCAAAAAATGGCTTAACAAAACGACTTAATCAACTCTATCCTAAGCAAGAAGATCAAAAAACTCATCAAGATCGCTACGAATCTAGGCTTATAAAGGAGCTAGCCGTAATTGAGCAGATGGGTTTTGCAGGCTACTTTTTAATAGTAGCTGATTTTATTCGCTGGGCCAAAGAGAACAAAATCCCTGTAGGACCGGGTAGGGGATCGGGGGCAGGATCTTTAGTGGCTTATGCTCTAGAAATTACCGATCTAGATCCTTTAGCTTTTGATCTACTCTTTGAGCGATTTCTCAATCCAGAACGAGTTTCCTTGCCTGATTTTGATGTTGATTTTTGTATGGAACGACGAGATAAAGTCATTGATTATGTGAGTCAACGCTATGGTCAAGATCGAGTCTCTCAAATCATTACCTATGGCAGTATGGCAGCTAAAGCGGTAGTACGGGATGTTGGGAGAGTACTTGGTCATCCCTACGGTTTTGTAGATCAAATTGCAAAACTAATTCCCTTTGATCCAAGAATGACTTTGGAAAAAGCATTGAAAGAATCTGAGGAACTAGCAGCTCGCTATCAAGCAGAAGAGGAGGTTAATTTCCTGATTAATTTAGCTAAGAAGCTAGAGGGAATTACTCGCAATGCAGGAAAGCATGCTGGAGGGATTGTGATTGCTCCAAAAAAGATTATTGAATATGTACCTGATTACTGTGAACAAGGGGCAAGTAGTGGAGTCACTCAATTTGATAAGGATGATCTAGAGGCAATTGGATTAGTAAAATTTGACTTTCTTGGACTGCGTACCTTAACGATTCTTGATTGGGCACTTATCGCTATTAATCGGCAACGAAGCATTGAAAAACTACCTTTGCTAGATCTTACTGCTTTACCTAGGGATGATAAAAAAACTTATGGGTTACTTAAAAGTTGTGCAACCACAGCTATTTTTCAGTTAGAGTCAAGAGGCATCAAAGATCTTATTAAAAGATTACAGCCCGATTGTTTCGAAGATATTATTGCGTTAGTTGCATTATTTCGCCCAGGACCGCTTCAATCTGGGATGGTGGATGATTATATTAATCGTAAACATGGGCGAGCAAAAGTGAGTTACCCTCACACAGATTTAGCTCCAATTCTTAAACCTACCTATGGAGTCATTGTTTATCAAGAACAGGTGATGCAAATTGCCCAAATCCTAGCAGGATATACCCTAGGTAATGCAGATTTGCTACGTCGAGCGATGGGTAAGAAAAAGCCTGAAGAAATGGCAAAGCAACGAGAAATTTTTATTGCTGGGGCAAAATTACAAAATGTAGATGAACAGATTGCAACAGATATTTTTGATTTAATGGAAAAATTTGCTGAATATGGGTTCAATAAATCCCACTCAGCTGCCTATGCGTTGATTGCATATCAAACTGCTTACTTAAAAACCCATTATCCAGCATTCTATATGGCAGCAGTGCTCTCCTCCGATATGGATAATACAGAAAAAGTAGTAGGCTTTATAGAAGAGAGCAAGAGTATGGGGTTAAATATTCTTCCCCCGAACATTAATACTAGTTATTATTATTTTGAAGCACAAAATCAAGCAGAGATTCTCTATGGACTCGGAGCAATTAAAGGAGTGGGTAAAGCTGCTCTAGAAGGAATTATAAAAAATAGAGAACAACACGGAGCTTATAGGGATTTATTTGATTTTTGCTCCCACATTGATCTCAGAAAAACAAATCGACGGGTATTAGAGATATTAATTCAAGCAGGTGCTTTAGATACTTTTGGAAAAAATAGAGCTACTTTAGAAGCATCTTTAACCCATGCTTTATCGTTGGCAGAACAAGTATCCTATAATAAGGCTGTCGGGCAAAATGATTTATTTGGATTAAATACCATTTCTGATAAGAAAGAGATTAATAGCTATCTAGAGAAAGCGTCATGGGATCAGGAAAAACAACTTACTTTAGAGAAAGCCGCTTTAGGGTATTACTTAAGTGGAAGTCCTATAGATAACTACCTCCCTGAATTAAAAGAAATAACTACTGTTACGCTTAGGAATATCATTGAGCAATCTAATTTAAAACGAGCTCGACAGCAAGTTATAATTGGTGGATTGATAGAATCTATCCGTCTTAGTAAAGCAAACCAAAAAGGGAGAAATGGATTTATCACCTTAAATGATCAAAGTGCTAGACTAGAAGTAAAAGTATTTGCTGATATATACAATGACAATCAAAAGCTAATACAGCCTGATCAAATTGTGGTAATTGAAGGAAAATCTGGATGGGATTCTTATTCAGATCAAATTTCAGTCACTGCCGAGTGTATTTATACGTTAGAGCAAGCTCGTGAAGTATTCTCGAAGTGGTTAGAAATTAATATAAATGGTACTAAACTGGAAAGAGAATCTATTAAGAAATTAGCACAGATACTAACTCCTTTTCAGAAACAAGAGGGGTGTCAAATTCGTATTTCCTATCATAATAAGCAAGCTACTGTACCGATTATTTTCAGTAAGCAATGGTGCATTCGTCCAGCAAAAGATCTATTGTCAAGTCTCAATTTACTTTCAGGAATTGAATATACTAAAGTGCATTATTAATTACAATTTACAAAAAAGATATAATCTCCATTTACTCCATAAATAGCTATTAGAATATTATGAAAATAAGCTTTTTAGATTTTGAGCAGCCTATTGCAGAGCTTGAAGCTAAAATCGAAGAGTTAAGTTTTATTGATGATGATAAAGTAAATATCTCTGAGGAAATTAGTAAGCTAAAACATAAAAATATAGAGCTTACCCAATCCATATTCAGTAATCTTACTGACTGGCAAATTGTCCAGCTTGCAAGACATCCCCAACGTCCTTATACCTTAGACTATATTCATCATATTTTTACCGATTTTGAAGAGCTTCATGGAGATCGTACTTTTTCTGATGATAAAGCTATTGTAGGTGGGGTTGCTCGATTAGAAGGAGAACCTGTTGTAGTGATAGGTCACCAAAAGGGACGAGACACTAAGGATAAGATTGCTCGTAATTTTGCCATGCCAAGACCTGAGGGGTACCGAAAAGCATTACGTTTAATGCTATTAGCAGATCAATTTAAATTACCTATCCTTACTTTTATCGATACTCCGGGTGCATATCCTGGTATTGATGCAGAAGAGCGGGGACAAAGTGAAGCCATTGCTCGTAATCTATACGTTATGGCAGGGTTAAAAACACCAATTATTGCTACAATTATTGGAGAAGGTGGCTCAGGGGGCGCCCTTGCTATTGGCGTAGGGGATCGTATATGTATGCTTGAATATAGTATCTATTCTGTTATCTCTCCAGAGGGGTGCGCTTCTATTCTTTGGAAAAGTGCGGAAAAAGCACCAGATGCAGCAGAGACTTTAGGGGTAACTTCAAAACGACTTAAAGATTTAAATCTAGTAGATTGCATTATCCCTGAACCCTTAGGTGGGGCACATCGGGATATAAAAACAATGGTGGCGCACTTAAAAACTACACTAAGTGAGCAACTAGCCGAACTAAAAATATTATCCGTTGACCAGTTACTTACTCAAAGACAGGAGCGACTAAGGAATTACGGTCAGTTTCAAGGGTAAGTATTGTGGGATTTTCCTCGTGTCAGTTATTTAAAATCTTACAAGAAACTGTGCCCTCCAATGTTTATAAGGTCGCTTATAGCGGTGGGCTTGATTCCCATGTATTGCTTTACGCTTTAGCACAACTACAAAAGAAATTTTCTTATATTACGGTAACTGCTTTATATATAGATCACGGATTACATCTCCACTCTAACGTATGGGGAGAGCACTGCCATCAAATTTGTCATGATCTTAGAATTTCTTGTAAAACAATAAAAGTTAATGTGCAACCTGCTAAAGGACAAAGCCTAGAAGCGGTAGCTCGAGAGGTACGCTATCAGGCACTTAAAGATGAATTACAAGAAAATGAATGTTTGCTTACTGCTCAACATCAAGATGATCAAATAGAAACTGTATTATTACAATTATTTCGAGGCACTGGGGTTTCAGGCTTAGCGGCAATGGCACTAAATCAATCATTTGGTAAGGGTTATTTAATTCGTCCACTCCTAAACTTTACTCAGCAGGATCTAAAAAACTATGCTTACCAAAAAAACTTAAATTGGATTGAAGATCCTAGTAATAAAAACACTGACTTTGATCGTAACTATTTACGCCATCAGGTTATTCCAACTTTAAAGGAACGCTGGCCTGGATTAGGTCAAACCTTATCTCGGGTAGCGCTGAATCAAAGAGATGCTAGCTACATTTTAGAGAATCATGCTGATAAGTATTTAAAGAGAATTAAAGATAATCAATGTGGTCTTTCAGTTCATAAATTAAGAGCTTTATCTCCACCCATCTGCCGTAATGTATTACGACATTGGTTAAAGCAGCTAAATCTGCCTCTACCAGATTATATTCATTTACAACGTATTTTAAATGAAATACTACCTGCCATAGAAGATTCTCAGCCTTTAATAGCATGGCCTGGAGTAGAAATAAGACGTTATCGGGATAGAATCTATGCCCAGCCTCCTATGCCTTATCATAATTCAGAAACAAGGCTTTCTTGGGATGGAATAAGCTCACTTATACTACCTTCAAGTGTTGGTGGAAAATTATCCCCAGAAGTTACCTACGGGGATGGGTTAGGAATGAAGTTCCTACAGGAAAATAAAGTAGTAGTTGCTTTTCGCCAAGGAGGAGAGAAGATTTATTTAAAAAATCATCATCATAGTATTAAAAAGCTTTTTCAACAGCAGGGCGTTCCTCCTTGGCAAAGGGGAAGGGTGCCTATGATATTTTTCAATGAAAAACTAGTTTTTATAGCTGGTATAGGAATGGATCAGGCATTTCTTTCTAAACCTCAGGAGAAGGGAGTAGTTATTCATTGGCTTCCTCACTAATTTGATTCCCCCCAATCTATGACAAAATTTATTTTTATTACCGGTGGTGTTGTCTCTTCCTTAGGCAAGGGAATTACGTCAGCTTCTTTAGGTACACTACTTGAGGCTAGGGGGTTTAAAGTAACACTCATTAAACTTGATCCCTATATTAATGTAGATCCTGGTACCATGAGTCCTTACCAGCATGGAGAGGTATTTGTTACTGAAGATGGGACAGAAACCGATCTTGATTTAGGACATTACGAGCGCTTTGTTCGTACTAAAATGACCCGGTATAATAACTATACCACTGGGCAAATTTATGAACGAGTGATTGCGAAAGAGCGTAAAGGCGATTATTTAGGCAGCACCGTTCAGGTAATCCCTCACATTACGGATGAGATTAAGCGTTGTATTCATAGAGGGGCAGTAGATTCAGAAATTGCATTAGTGGAAATTGGTGGCACCGTAGGCGATATAGAATCACTGCCGTTTTTAGAAGCAATTCGTCAAATGCGTATTGAATTAGGGTATCACAATACCCTTTATATTCACTTAACCTTAATTCCCTTTATTTCTTCTGCAGGAGAATTAAAAACAAAACCTACACAGCATTCAGTGAAAGAGCTTAGATCTATAGGTATTCAGCCCGATATTTTAGTGTGCCGATCAGAGCATTTACTCCCATCTCAGGAGCGGCGTAAGATCGCTTTATTTACTAATGTACCTGAGAAGGCAGTTATTTCAGCTGCAACCGTTGATAGTATTTATAAAGTACCTATAGAATTAGGCGATCAGGGCTTAGACAGCATTGTCACTGACCATCTTCAGTTAAACTCAAATCCTCCAGTACTGACTGAGTGGCAGCAAGTACTTTATAATTTAGGTCATCCAGATAAAGAAGCCACTATTGGTCTAGTAGGTAAATATGTAGATCATAAAGAGGCCTATAAATCTCTTTCTGAGGCATTGATTCATGCCGGGATTCATACACGGACTCGAGTCCATATTACTTATTTTGATTCAGAAGATATTGAAGCACAGGGTATTGATAGTCTCTCTAAATTAGATGCTATTTTAGTCCCTGGTGGGTTTGGTAAGCGGGGGATTGAGGGTAAGATTGCAACTGCAAAATATGCTAGAGAACATAACATTCCTTATCTCGGGATTTGTTTAGGGATGCAAGTTGCCATTATTGAGTTTGCTCGTAATAAGGTAGGATTACTACAAGCACATAGTACAGAGTTTGATCAACATACCCAAAATCCAGTGATTGCATTAGTAACTGAATGGCAGAGAGATGATGGTACTTTAGAACAGAGAAGTACGAATACTGATCTTGGAGGTACCATGCGCTTAGGTGCCTATCAATGTAAATTATTACCTAATACTCAAACTGCTACGTTGTATGGTAAAGAGGTAATTACAGAGCGGCACCGCCATCGCTATGAGTTTAATAATAGTTATCGAGAGATGCTTAAATCTTCAGGGTTGGTTATCTCAGGGGTTTCCTCTCAAGGAGATCTGGTAGAAATTATAGAAATTCCCAATCATCCTTGGTTTATTGCCTGTCAATTTCATCCTGAATTTACCTCTACTCCTCGGGATAGCCATCCTCTTTTTATGAGTTTTATTACAGCAGCTTTCAAAAATAGGAAAGCTATTTAACTATGGATCTTTGCGGATTTAAAGTAGGATTAGCTTATCCTTTATTTTTGATTGCAGGTCCTTGTGTGGTTGAAAGCGAAGAGCTTGCGTTGGAAACTGCAGGAAAACTTAAAGAAATTACTACTCGGTTAGGAATTCCTTTTATTTATAAATCTTCTTTTGATAAAGCAAACCGGACTGGAATCAATAGTTTTAGAGGATTAGGGTTTGATCAAGGTTTAGCTATTTTAGAGAAGGTAAAAAAAAATTTACAAGTACCTATATTAACCGATGTTCATGAAGATACTCCATTATCAGAAGTGGCAGCAGTAGTTGATGTATTACAAACACCAGCTTTTCTTTGTCGACAAACAAACTTTATCCAAAATGTAGCGTGCCAAGGGTTGCCCGTTAATATTAAAAAGGGACAATTTTTAGCCCCTTGGGATATGGAACATGTGGTAGAAAAAGCAAAAGTTGTAGGTAATCAGCAAATTATGGTCTGTGAGCGTGGTGTTTCTTTTGGTTATAATAATTTAATCTCCGATATGCGTAGCTTAGTGATTATGCGAAATACAGGCTGTCCAGTAATATTTGATGCTACCCATTCAGTACAACAACCCGGAGGATTGGGAGGAAGATCTGGTGGGCAAAGTGAGTTTGTACCTCCATTAGCTCGAGCTGCTACTGCGGTCGGAATTTCGGGTATCTTTATGGAAACTCACCCAAATCCTAGTAAGGCACTAAGCGATGGTCCTAATTCTGTGCCTCTACAAGAGATAGAAGTGTTATTAATAACTTTACAGATTATTGATAGAGCAATAAAAAATAATAATCAATAGTATCTATATATTTTTTATATTAGGGAGATAGGCTTAAATGAGTAAAATCACTAAAATTCTTGGCAGAGAGGTGCTCGATTCAAGAGGTAATCCTACAGTAGAAGCTGAGATTACCCTTGAGTCAGGTGCTATAGGTCAAGCTATAGTACCCTCTGGTGCATCTACTGGTTCTCGTGAAGCCATAGAATTGCGGGATCAAGACTCTACGCGTTATGGCGGCAAAGGAGTACAAAAAGCAGTCGCTTACATCAATGGGGAAATTGCTCAAAGAATTTTAGGCCAGGAAGCAACCCAGCAAGAAACGATTGATCAAATGATGATTGAGGTAGATGGTACACCCAATAAGGCTCGATTAGGTGCAAATGCAATTTTAGCAGTTTCGCTAGCCACTGCTCGAGCAGCAGCTCAAGAAGAAAAAAAGCCTTTATATGGTTACTTAAATAAAAATGGTGTTTTCCAAATGCCTGTGCCCATGATGAATATTCTCAATGGGGGAGTACATGCAGATAACAATGTAGATATACAAGAGTTTATGATTGTACCCTTTGGGGCAAAAAATATTACTGAAGCAGTCCGTTATGGAGCAGAAGTGTTTCACTGCCTGAAAAGTATACTCCACAGTCGAGGATTAAACACTAATGCTGGAGATGAAGGCGGGTTTGCTCCTGATTTACCCTCTAATGAATCAGCTATTGAAGCAATCTTAGAAGCCATTACTAAGGCAGGATATACACCTGGTCACGATTTAGGGCTAGCTATGGATTTGGCCAGTACTGAATTTTACAAAAAAAATCACTATATCTTTGATGGTAAAGAACATACCAGTGAAGAATTAACTCGTGTGCTTGAAACCTGGGTAGATCGCTACCCTATCGTTTCTATTGAAGATGGAATGGCCGAAAATGACTGGGAAGGCTGGACTTTACTTACCCAAACGTTAAATCAGAAGATTCAGCTGGTGGGAGATGATTTATTTGTTACTAACACCAAAATTTTAAAAGAGGGGATTGATAAAAATATTGCTAACTCTATTTTAATTAAAGTTAATCAAATTGGTACTTTAACTGAAACACTCGCTGCTATTCATATGGCAAAAGATGCCAAGTATACTACAGTAATTTCCCATCGCTCTGGAGAAACGGAAGATACTTTTATTGCAGATTTAGCGGTGGCTACCTGTAGCGGTCAAATTAAAACTGGGTCTTTATCTCGTACTGATAGGGTAGCTAAATATAATCAACTTATTCGTATTGAAGAGGCTTTAGGGAACAAAGCTACTTTCCCTGGGCATAAAGTATTTACCAGATCATAGCTCATATGAATTCTTCTATTATCTTGTGCGATTTATTGTATTACTTATTTTATTCGGGTTATTAATATCACTTCAATATAGTATATGGATAAAGCCTAATGGTCTTAGTGAATTACAGCACCTAAATCGAATTATTGTGCAGCAACAGGAAGAAAATCAGAAGCTTGCAGAACGTAATCAATTTCTAAATGCTGAAGTGCAAGATTTAAAAGATGGGCTAGAAGCGATAGAAGAGCGAGCAAGAAGTGAGCTGGGAATGATTAAAAAAAATGAAACATTTTTTCAAGTTATTGAGAAATGATCTCTCCTAATTATTGGGTAGTTATCCCTGCTGCAGGAGTGGGAAAGCGAATGGGGAGCCAAATCCCTAAGCAATACCTCCCTCTGTTAGGGAAAACTGTACTTGAGCACACTATCAACATCTTTCTGGATTACCCGGCTATTCAAGGAATTATAGTGGCTACTTCTGATGAAGATTATTGGTGGTCCCAGTATTTCCCTATACAACACCCTAAAATTATGAGGGTTGCAGGAGGTAAAGAACGCTGCCACTCCGTACTTAATAGTTTGGTATATTTACAGACATTAGCGAACTCAGAAGATTGGGTTTTAGTTCATGATGCAGCTAGGCCTTGCTTACAGCAAATGGATTTAAATTTATTGATTAAGACTCTAAACAACCATTCCGTAGGCGGGTTACTCGCATTACCTGTAAGTGATACCTTAAAACGAGGTAGCGATCAAAGAGAAGTAGTGGTTACTGTAAGTCGGGAAAATTTATGGCGAGCACTCACCCCCCAAATGTTCCGATTCAAAAAGCTCCATGATGCACTAGCCAGCGCTATTCGTTATGGTAACTACGTTACTGATGAAGCTAGCGCTATGGAGCAAGCGGGATATGCTCCTTATCTGGTGGAGGGTCATGGGAGTAATATTAAAATTACGCACCCTCAAGATCTTGCCCAAGCAGAATTATTTTTATCCCTATAGGAGTAGTTAGAAATGCGGGTAGGTCATGGTTTTGATGTTCATCGCTTTGGCATTGGAAAAGATCTGGTTATCGGTGGAGTAAAAATTCCTTTTGAACAGGGTATCATTGCTCATTCAGATGGAGATGTGGCAATTCATGCCTTATGTGATGCTTTACTGGGTGCTGCTGCATTAGGGGATATTGGTCAGCACTTTCCAGACACAGATCTTGCCTTTGAAAATGCAGATAGCCAGAAATTACTTCAACATGTGATGAATTTAGTGCATCAGCAGAACTTAACCCTAAGTAATGGGGATATTACTATCGTTGCTCAAAAACCAAAGCTTGCTGCCTATATTCCAAGTATGAAAGAAACATTAGCCCCCATTCTTGGCATTCCCAGCAATCGATTAAATATTAAAGCTACGACTACAGAAAAGATGGGTTATATCGGTAGGGTTGAGGGTATTGCTGCCCATGCAGTCGTCTTATTGAAAGAATAAAGATATTTAATTAAAAAAGGTGAACAATAGCTCGTTTACTGCTTGAGGGCAATCCACCTGAATCCAATGGCTACAGGAATCTAAATATATTACTTCATACCTAGCATTCATTACCTTATCCAATTTTTTATTAAGGTCAGTAGTTAAAGCTTTATCGTTTTTGCCCCAAATAATTCTTGTGGGAACCACTACTTTTTTATTACGTAAATCTCTATTTACTCCATAACGAAATCCAGCACGATAATAGTTTATAGAAGCAGTTAATGAATCTCTTTCCTTAAACGCATTAACATAGAGGTTAATATCTCTACCATTAATATACTCTTTATTAAAGAGCCAGCCTTGCATATTAGATTCAAAAAATTTTTTTAGAGTCTTACTCAGAATTAGCTCTGGAATCACTGGAATCTGAAAGGCAATCATATACCAACTTTTTATCAACTGACGGGGGTTTGTAAGGAGATTTTCCATCATTAATTTAGGGTGAGGGCAATTGAGGATAGTTAACTTTTCAGTTTGCTTTGGAAAGCAAGTAGCAAAATGCCAAGCAACTGCACTCCCCCAATCATGACCTACAATAAAGGCTTGATGAAACCTAAGCTGTTCTATAAGTGTATGGATATCTTATATAACATATTTAGTTTGGTAACACGCTACTCTATTAGGTTTATCTGAAAGGTTAAACCCTCTTAAATCTGGAGCTATAACAGTAAATTTTTTAGCTAGCTCTGATAATTGATATCGCCAGCTATACCAGAATTCAGGCCATCCATGCAATAAAATTACTAATTTTTTGCCATATCCTTGGCGAACATAATGTAAGTTAATGCCATTTACTTTTATAAAGTGATGTTTTAACCTCATAAAAGTATATCTATTTCAATTGAAAAACATTTTTGAATTCATTTGTTTTATCTAAGATTTAGACTATAGAAGTGTTCTATATTTTAATTTATTACTATAAATTTCTATTTTTTTGAAATATTTACCTATTTTTTTAAATCTACAGGGAAAAAAATGCTTAGTAGTAGGGGGTGGGGTAGTGGCTACCCGAAAAGTAGGGTTGCTTTATCAGGCAGGAGCGATCGTTACGATTGTTGCTTTAGAAATATGCGAGCAATTACAAATACTTACCAAAGAAGTGGGATCTATCCAAATACAACAAAAACCATTCCAGAAAAGTGATATTCAAGAAGACTATCACTTGGTGATTGCAGCAACTAGTGATCAAGATCTAAATAAGCAGGTTAGCCGATTAGCACAAGTACGTCATATATTAGTGAATGTAGTAGATAGTCCCCAGCTTTGTACTTTTATTTTCCCTGCCATTGTGGATCGCTCTCCTGTAGTGATTGCTTTATCTACTGGAGGGGCATCTCCAACCCTTGCTCGACTATTACGTACTAAGCTAGAATCTTTAATTCCCCATCGTTATGGTCGTCTTGCTCGTTTTGCGGTTTATTACCGCAGCAAAGTAAAACTCTATATTACTGATCCTAAAGCTCGCAGAATATTTTGGGAAAAAGTGTTACAAGGAAAAATTGGAGAACAAGTATTAGCTGGTCAAGAACAGGAAGCGAGCAATGCACTAGATCAAGCATTAATTACTCATCAAGATCCTTCTCAAGGAGAAGTATATTTAGTAGGGGCAGGTCCTGGAGATCCAGATTTACTCACTTTTCGCGCCTTACGATTAATGCAGCAAGCCGATATGGTGCTTTATGATCGTTTAGTCAGCCCAGAAATTCTAAATTTAGTTAGAAGAGAAGCTGAACAGATTTACGTGGGGAAAAAAAGAAACTGGCATAGCCTGCGACAAGAGGAAATTAATGATTTATTAGTGACTCATGCTAAAGAAGGTAAGCGGGTACTACGGTTAAAAGGCGGAGATCCTTTCATTTTTGGCAGAGGTGGGGAAGAAATTGCCCACTTAGTGACTGAGCAGATTCCTTTTCAAATTGTTCCCGGTATTAGTGCAGCTTCAGGTTGTGCTTGTTATGGCGGAATTCCTCTCACCCATCGAGATTATGCCCATAGCTGTATTTTTATCACTGGGCAGCTTAAAGATGGGAAATTAGATTTAAATTGGCAGGCATTAGTACAGCCACAACAAACTATTGTGGTATATATGGGGCTAACAGGATTTCCTTTACTATGCCAAAAATTAATAGAACATGGAATGGTAGCTACTATGTCAGTGGCTTTGATTCAACAAGGCACTACCGTAAACCAAAAAGTGTTTACAGGTACATTAGCTACCTTGCCTAGTCTCATTACTAAGGAAGAAATTCAGGCACCTACCTTAATTATCATTGGTGAGGTAGTAAAACTTCATGATCAATTTTTGTGGTTTAATCCATCGAGCCTAGCCTAAGTATATTGAAACCGCATGGATAAATCTATGGCTTTAATGTCCTTAGTTAATGCACCAATAGAGATATAATCCACTCCAGTTTCTGCAACTTGGCGGATATTTGCTAAATTAATACTGCCAGAGGCCTCTAGTTTTACTCTTTTCTGATTTAGCTCAACTGCTTTAATAAGATCTGAAATTTTAAAATCATCCAATAAAATAATATCTGCTCCTGCATCCAATGCTTCTTGAAATTCAATAAGATTTTCTACTTCCGTTTCTATTGATAGATTTTTAGGGTTATTTCTTTTTGCTTGTTGAATAGCTTGGGTAATAGAACCTGCCGCTAAAATATGATTCTCTTTAATTAAAATCCCATCGTATAATCCGTAGCGATGATTATGGCAACCACCACAGCGTACCGCATATTTTTGAGCATTACGTAGTCCCGGAATCGTTTTGCGGGTATCTAAAACTTTAGTCGATAATCCTGAAATAGCTGTAGCATAGCGATGAGCACTCATTGCAGTAGCAGATAAAGTTTGCAAAAAATTTAAGCCAGTACGCTCTCCTATTAAGATGGGAACAGCAGATCCCATAAGGGTGCAGATAATTTGATTAGGGGTAATAAAATCTCCATCCTGTAATGCCCAATTAATCTTAATATGAGAATCTAATTGACGAAACACTTCTGAAAACCAAGGGATACCACAAAGAATTGCATCTTCTCGACTAATTACAGTTGCTTTTACCGTAGCGGTATCCTTAATTAAGGAAGCGGTGATATCGCCACTGCCTATATCCTCTGCAAGTGCTTGGCGAACTTCTGCTTCAATATTATGATTCTGATGATTATTCATAGATATTTAGAAAATGATCGTGTCTTTAATTCCTTTAAATAAGTTTTCTATAGATTCTCAAGGCTGGCTTGCTCATATACGCCATCTTATTTCCCCTAATTATGATGAAAGACCTGCTGACACTATAGTAGATTGGCTGGTGATTCATTGTATTAGTTTACCACCGGGAACATATGGTGACTCTTGGATTGATAGACTATTTACCAATACTCTTGATTCCAATGCTCATCCCTATTTTCAAGAAATTCATCATTTGAAAGTATCTGCCCATGCATTGATTACCCGTCAAGGGTTGCTTACTCAATATGTGTCTTTTCATAAACGGGCATGGCATGCAGGGGTATCTTCCCTTCAAGGCCGAACAAACTGTAATGATTTTACCATTGGGATAGAACTTGAAGGTACAGATACTACTCTTTATGAGCAAATCCAATATCAAACCCTTGCCCAACTAATTCAAGCACTCATAGTTACCTACCCTAGTTTATCTATTGATCGAATTGTAGGCCATGAACAGATTGCTCCAGGGCGTAAAACTGATCCGGGCGTAGGTTTTGATTGGGGCTATTTAAAAAAATTACTTGCTGATAAGTAATTTTTTATAGTTTATACAAGGTAATAAAAAAATAAACCCTGTAAGGCTAAAATTCATCCCCAATAAAAATCCTATCCCATGTCTTTGAAGCTCAATATAGCCATCGCCAAATACGGAGGAAAACACAGAATAAAATAGGACAAAACTACCTAAGCTATTTATGGATATAAATAACTTCAGATAGGAATTTTGATCAGTTGATTTTACTAACAGTAAACAAACTATCAAACTCGCTGTGATTAAAAATAAGGTAAATAAGGACAATACACTTTGCGGGATAGTTTTAGAAAATACATAGGATAGGGAAGAAGTCTTTAGTAACTCATATTGATTAGAGTACTGAAAGTTATGATTTTGAAATTCTAGATGCCCTAAATAAGTAGGATAATAGGGGTATGTTCCGGCAATCCCCTTACTCATAGGAATAAAAAATATCCTAGGATCAGTGATAAATAAATCAATAATCTGAAATCTATTGAGGCTCTCAACCTCTGGGCATGGATGATGATCTGGATTTTCTATGCCGTACCAACTTATCCCTATTCCTTTTAAGCAAGATTGAGGTAACCTAAGCTTTTCTATTGCTTGTTTTTTATTGGTAGCTGCAGCTAATACGGCTTGGAGAAAAGTATCAGTTTTATTAACTAAGCTGGTACTTTGCATATTTTCTGAATTAGGTTGATTTAACTGGTCGTACGCTAAGGGGAGCCCTAAAGAAAGTAGTAGTATTCCTATACAGCTCTTTTTATACCCTTTCAAAAATAAAGTAATACTGCCTATTAACCCTAGAAGTACTGCTAAAGGCATGTATTGCTGTTTACTTAATCCAAGCCATATTAAGGAACATAGAGTAAAGAGAATTAGGGATAGGCTTAGCTCTGTTCTCTTTACCGAAATAAGATAAATTATGCTGAATAAAGCAAAAAATAGTCCTAAAAGAGCAGAAAAATCAGCATATAATGTATTAATATAGAGCAAATTACTGAGATCGCTGAAAACTAAAAAAAAGAGCCAAGCAAGAATAAGCCTATTTATTTCCCCTCTAATAATAAAAAGTAAGCTACTCAGTAAGATCGATAAAAAAGCAACTTTCCAAAAAGCAATTTCCCTAAAATCAATCTTATCCCCAAAAGTATGAAAAACAGTGGTTATCCAAGGAAATGCATTATCAATAGATTTTAGACAGGCTTGTTTTCTCTGATCTCCGTCAAAAATCAAAGTATTAACAGCGTAGAGCCGATTCGCTTCTGTTTTAGGTTTATCTGAATAAGACTGCCAAATCCCGATACAGCTGGATTGTCTTGTAAAATCATAGCTATTGGCATAACCCATAAAAGGGTCAATAAAAACGACTAAAATTATCTTAAGGAAAGTGACAGCAATCAGTAAGTAGGTAAGGATTGAAATATGATGTTTTTTAACGTGAGATGCCAGTGATCTAAAATACAATAGAAATCTATTTAAATGGGCGATAGAAAGGAAAATGAGCTAAAGCAAGCATGGGTTTATCGCCGGGGGTATCTCCGTAGGCATAGATTTCTGAATAATTATCTAAATCATAGGCCGCTTTAATTCTTCGTACTTTCTCCTCTCCGTAGCAATTCTCACCTACATATTGTCCTGTAATTAGCCCATTAACCGTTTCTAATTGAGTAGCAATTAAATCCATATCAAGGCTCTCAGTCCAACCTTGAAGCCAAAGATCAATAGAGGCACTAACAATCACTACTTTATGATTTTGCTCTTGATGCCAGCGTATCTTTTCTAATCCCGCAGGTTTTAATATTTGCGGGATTCTCTGTGTAGCATACTGATGCCCTTTGCATATCAACTCACTCTCAGCCATACCACCAAAAAAATAGGTGAGTGCCTTTCCCTTCGCAAGGCTATTGTTTTGTAGTTTTAAACCATAGGCAAGTAAGGTGGGAGAAAGTATAATTCCCCCTAATAAGGCTTGAGGCCAACTTTTTGAAAACAAAATAAAATCGGCAATACTGTCCCGATAGGTAAGAGTCCCATCAAAGTCAAAAAAAGCAATACCATTATTCATAATAAAAATTAAAGTTTTGTTTTATGAAAGATAAAATTAGGTAAATGGATGATGATGAGCATAATCCAACGCCAAATAGATTTAACGTAAATCACTGATTTCTTCTTGATTACCCCATCAAAAATAGCGTCTGCTACTTCTTCTGGCTGTGCAGTGAGGCGAGCAGGTAAATTTAAACCCGCAGTCATTTTAGTATTCACAAAGCCTGGTTTTACCGTCAGTAAGGTAACACCAGAGAAACTTAATCGATGACAAAGACCTGATAGATAAGCAGTTAAGGCTGTTTTGGTAGAGCCATAAATATAGTTACTTTGCCGTCCTCGATCTCCTGCCACTGAACTAATGACGGCAATGAATCCTGATTTACGTTGCTCAAAATCTTGAGCAATGATTTCTAAAATGCTTACTGCACCTGCATAATTAGTATTAATCATCGCTTTTGCTTGATTAAAATCCTGCTGTGCTAATTGTTGATCAGTCATTAAACCAGCTGCAAAAACAACGCCTATCGGTTTGATAGACAACCCTTTATAAAAGCTTTGATGGCTAGTAAAATCTATTACATCAAAAGCTAATATTTGGGTAGCAACTTTAAAGCGTACTTGAATATCAGTGGCTATTTTCTCACACGTCTCTGTGTTACGAGAGGCTAAATATAAATTATATCCAGCTTTTCCGTAGCGTCTAGCACAAGCAATTGCTATATTGCTACTTGCTCCTAAAATTAATACCCATTGTCCTTGATTCATAATGCAAGCCTTTTTGAGAGTAAAGATTGAAAGTATAAATCTAGTTCTAATTCTTGTCGTAACTTACGGAAACGATCTACATTTGGGTAGCTTTGTTCAAATTGCTCTTTGGTGAGCAGTGCATCTTTAGCTAAATAAATACGCCCACCTAGTGCAACTACTTGATTAGTCACTTCTTGAATAAGCTTTACTGTAGTAGGATTTGCTTTGAAATCTAAAGCAAGACTATAGCCTTCCATAGGAAAAGAGAGCCAATTTTTATTTTCTTTTCCATACAATTTAAGTACTGCTAAAAAACTCTCCAAATTTTTAAGTCGCTGTAAAATAGTAGTCAATCCATCAAAACTCACCGTTTTAGGTAAAATAAACTGAAATTGGACGAATCCTTTTTTACCATAGATTCGATTCCATTGAGAAATCACATCTAAAGGATAGAAAAAAGAATCTATATGTGGTTTCTGCTGAGAAACCCCTTGAAGAGCTTTACCATAATAAAGCGTGTTAAATGCTTTAACACTCCACCTATTTAAGGTAAATGTAGGAAAATCAAAGGGAATGGTAAGCTTAGTTTTTGGGGGCTGGTAAGCCAAATCACCATCTGTTGCAAAATCGCCCACCATAAGTAAGGATCGCCCCAGTTTTTCTCCTTGGGCAAGACAATCAATCCAGGCCACAGAATAAGGAGCACTCTGATGAGCTTCAAAAGCTTCAAAAGTGCCTGCAAGATTACTAGTTTTAATCGTAGTTTGACTAATCCATTGAGAGGATACTGGCTTTAAGTAAAAAGAGGCTTGTGTAATAATTCCAGTTAAGCCCATTCCACCACAAGTTGCGTGAAATAAATCTGCATTTTCTGTAGGAGAGCAGATAAAGTACTGATGATTAGGAAGCAATAGGACAAAAGATTTTAAGTATTGGCTAAAGCAACCCTGAGCATGGTGATTCTTACCATGAACGTCGGAGGCAATAGCACCACCTACCGTAATATATTTGGTTCCTGGGGTGACAGGTAAAAACCAGCCACGAGGTAAAAAGGCTTCTATAATTTCTGAAAATAAAACCCCAGCCTCACAGGTAAGCAATCCGTTTTGCTCATCAAAAGAGAGCATATGGTTTTGGCGATGCTGGGGTAAATAGTGCTGAGCTAAAGCTGCATCACCATAGCTACGAAAATTCCCTGAAGCTACAAAAGGATTTTTCCAGATTTGGTAGTTATTTGATAATGGTTCTGCATCAATAACTGGGTAACGCCCCCATCCTGAGATTTTCATAATATAATTTTAGACAAATACAAATCGGCGATCTAATAAATACTTCACCATATAGCCCACAGTAAGACCAATCGCACCACCTATATATTGAGCCCCTTCAAAAGAAAAAAAATAAAAAAATAACATTTCTGTACCCCAGAAAATAAAAGTTGTAAATACACCCATCAAAGAATAAAGCCCAAATTTTTGTAGATTATCTTTTTTATTTTTCGTTTCATAACGAAAAATCCATTTTTTATCCAAAATATACTTAGTTACTAGACCTGCTAAGGTCCCTACCATTAGTGCCCCATACAAAACCCATTTACCTTCAAAAAAATGAAAGATGGGCCACTGGAATAAAAGATTAATGCCGGTAGCAATAAATGCAAAAAGGGTATATAGAATTATAAACATTGGATAAAGTGATGACCACGGGAAGTAGTGATTTGGCAAGGTGGATTGGGTTGATATGCCAAGAATTGTTTAAATCTTGTGTCATCTAATATGGCAATGTAGCTATGGTGAATAATATTTTCGTAACTTTGTTCATCTAAGAAATACTTTGAATGATAAATCAGTTGATGCTCAATCTCATGATTATCCTTTAGTAACAAATGCAATTCATGAGATACTGCTCTGTAGCCTATAAGTTGATATTTATCAAAATTTCTGTCTCGATAAAGCACTACTCTAGCTATATCTCGCCTTACAAAATTCTCCTCTGTATAGAAGTAATCTGCAAACAGATAGAGATCAGTTACTGAACGGTTTTGAGCAAGGATTTTAGAGAACCATGTTTGAGTATCTTTAAATAAACTAGAATCGTAGTAGCCAAGTTCAGTATAAATATAAGGATCGTATTTTTTAAATATAAAATCCTTAAAGCTATTCGCTTCTACGGCCAGTGCTTGGAACCCAAGAGCAATAAACCCAACAATAAATACTTTTTTAATTACCCTTGAGTGCGTTAAACATAATATAAAACCTATTGCCCAAAAAAGGAAAATAATTAAAAACGGATAGATAGGTGCAAAAAACCTTGTATCTAGTGGATCAAAATAAGATACCGTTGCACTATAAATTGTGAGCCCAACATAAATGCATACAGAAAACAGCGGAATACATATAGGAATATATTGCTTAAGATCCCTATATTGTTTTTTTATAAATACTTTACATAAAAAAAATAAAAAAAGAAAAGTAGCCAGCAGGTATAGAGATGAAATTGCTTGGTTATCAGTTGTAATTGTATCTACAAATCTTTCAATATTTATTGATATATTCCAAGGAGAGGGGATTCTTAGTCCATGGGTAGTTTGATCTTTTAAATAATTCCTAACTACCCATAATATAGATGGAACAGCTGATAATACTATTAATAGATAATATTTAAGTGAGCTAAAAGCGAATAATTTTTTATCAATTAGTCTTATAAAAAAAACATATAAAGCAAATAAAAAAATAGCATAATACCCAAGATATCGAGTAAGTGCCGTCAGTGATACAAGTATGGAAACAAAAATTAAATTTTTAAAATGCCTTGTCTTATAGTGCTTCATTAAAAAATAAACAACCGCTAGGGAGAAAGCTGTAAAAAGGTTCTCGCTCCATGCGTATTGATATACATATATAAACTTAATATTAAGGATGAGTAGGGCTACTGCGAAAATCTTAAGATAGATCTCATACTCAAATTCAAAAAAATCTAAGATTTTATTTACGAAATAAATAGCAAAAAATAATGAGATAGCTGCAATTAATGTTGCAGAAACCGCAGGAGAGGGGTGTATACACTCCATAGCCGCAATAAATAGTGGATACCCGGGCGACCATTGAGTTCTAAAACCAGAGAGATCAAAATGGTTAAATAAAAATAGCGAGGAATAAAGATAACCGCCTGAATCAGGGCTAAGAGCAATTCCTTTTTTGATCAGCCAAATATACCAAAAAACTGCAGGTATTAAGGAGATTAAAAAGGTAACATAATCTTCTAAGTTTAGTTTTTTAGTTTTTATCATCTAATTATCTGTTTTTAGCTAACACCAATATCTCCTTGAAGAAGGGAAAACGAAATAGCTACTAAGACTAATACTTGATGCCGATAGAAAAAAGAAATCAGTAATTTTCGAAATTGACTATCTAGGCCTGAAATTAAAGCAAAAGCAATAAACAAGTTAGTTAAAGCTAATGCCCACCATCTAAAAAAATCAGCTCCTAAAAAATACAAGGCAAGGGGGCTTAAAGCAGCAATAAATAAAAGTAGTTTTTTGCTATAGCCATTTTTATAAATATCTTCAAATATCAGACTAGCAATTAACAGCAGCGTAGGAATCAACACAAAAAATCTCTTAAAGTGCTTTGTTTTTGTTTTCTCTGTTTTTAACTGCACTACTGTAAAATTGAAATTTTCTTTAATTTCTCGGTTATGGACTACTGCCAATGAATCTTGCTGTACCCGATCTCCGTAAATACTAACAAGCTTTTCATAGTGCTGATTTAAAGTGCTATTTTGAGCTAATCCATAGGTAGAGACTATATAGGTAGTACACAAGAAGAGATTGGCTAAAACACTCAGTGTTATTTTAGCCTCTTTAGAGGAACTCAAATAAAAACCAAAAACAAGAACTAAAGGTATATAGATAAAAAAAGTAGCCTCATGAATAAGAATGGCTATGGTCATTAATAAATAAGCAAAGAAATAGGCAAATAGATTACTATTTTTATAAATGATCAATATAGAGAGTAAAGTAAGTATTAACCCAATCCCATCGGTTCGACCAAAATCATGATAAAAGTGTTGAATAGTCCCTGAATGAGAAAAAATAAACAGGAAAAACAGCAAATAACCGGTGGACTGCCAATAATCTTTAAAAGGTAGAATAAACACTAGTAATAGAGTAAGAAAAACCCCTAAGAAAATCCCATAAGCTAGCGTATTGGCTATTTCATAGCTCATTTGAAAGCCTAATTGGCGAAGGATTTCCCCTAATAATCCTCGTTTTAAAAATTCATCTTGATAATCAAATAAGAATTGCGTGTAACTCCAATTATCTATATAAGTTAACCCGGTATGACCATGACTATGAAACAGATGAGCAAGCAGGGCTAAGAATATAAAAACACCCAGCCAGTAGATTTTTTTTGCATCGTCTGTTTCTTTAAAGAACATCATATTTAGTACATTGAATGAATTAAAGCACCTTTAATCAGACAAAAAGCAATGACAATTAACGCTAAATATTGATTTTGATAAAAAAAGGAGATCAATAAATCTCGAAATTGGTTATCAATGCTAGCAATAATTCCAGTTACTAAAAATAAATTGGTTAGTGCTAATGCCCACCATCTAAAAAAATCATACCCTAAAGGATATAGGATAAGAGGGCTAAGCGCAGAAGCGAGAAATAACAGTTTTTTACTGATACTATTTTCCCTAATATCTTTATAAATCAAACCTGCATAAATTAAAAAAGTAGGTAATAAAGCAATAAACAGTGTAATATGCCCTGATATTATTTCTCTACTTCTCCGCTCACTGGTGATGTTTTCTATTATTATATTTATATTTTCCTGAATATACCGATTGTGAAGCACAGCCACTGCATTTTTATGTACTTGATCGCCATACATATGGACTAATTTTTCATAGTGCTGTTCTAAAGTACTGTTTTGTGCTAATCCGTAAGTAAAAACCATATATGTAATCAATAACAAAGCAGTTCCCAGTAGTAGGAGTCGTAGAATATTTTTCTTACTGCTGTCTAAATAAAAACTAAAAGCTAATACTAAGCAGTTGCCATGACTAGATAAACTAAGATATAAATCAATGGCTTTCTGATTTCATAAATCAGAAATAGACATAGCAAAGCTAAAATTAAATTGATACCATCAAAGTGTTCAAAGTCGTGATAAAAATGCAAAATAGTCCCAGAATGGGAAAAAACAAAAAGAAAAAATAGTAAAAACCCTGTAGATTGCCAATATCCTTTAAACGGATAAGTCATTACAATTAATAATGCAGCACAAACTGCAAAGAAAATACCATAGGCAATATAAGTGGCTAACTCATAGCTCATGGTAAATCCTAGCTGGCGAACTATCTCCCCAAATAATTAAATAAGAAGTGTGTATACTCCCAATAGCGTAGTTCTCCCCCTGTATAGCTATTAATTATTAGAAGTAAAAGGATAAATAATCCGAGCCAGAAAATCTTTTTAAGATCGCCAGTTTCTTTAAAGAGCATTTTTAGTTGTAAAGCTCAAGATCTTTAAAAAAGAGATTACCACCCATAGATACACCTAATTCTCCTTTAATCAGGCAAAAAATAATGGCAACCAATACTAAGTACTGGTATCGATGAAAAAAGGAAATAAGTAAATCTCGAAATCGATCATCAATCCCTGCAATGATTGCCGTAACTAGAAATAAATTAGTGAGGCTCAAAGACCACCATCGGTAAAAATCATAGCCTAAAGGATATAGGGCAAGTGGGCTTAATGCGGAGGCAAAGAGTAGTAATTTTTTAGTGTAACCGTTTTTCTTAATATCCTCTGAAATCAAGTCTGCATAGATAAGAAAGGTAGGAAATAGGGTAATAAAAAGTATAAGATGCTCTTTTTTGATCTCAGAGCCATATTTTTTTATATCTAACGCAACAAGGCGCATATTTTCTTTAATACCTCGATCATGAAGTACTGCTATTGCTCCTTTAGCGATGGTTACCTCATTACTATCATCTCCATAGATATTGATCAGTTTTTTGTAATGCTGATCTAAGGTGGAATGCTTGGCTGTACCATAGTAGAAAATGGCAGTAGTCATGAGTAATAAAGCTATTCCGAATAACAGTAATTGCAGAATATTTTTTTTACTGCTATTTAAATAAAGGCTAAAAGCAAAAATTAAGGGAATATAGGTAAAAAAAGTACCTTCATGGACAAGAAGAGCAGCTGCCATAAATGGGTAGGCTAAAAAATAAGCCCATGGCTTTTTTATTTTATATATGACAAGTAAAGCACATAAAGAAAGAACCAAACAAACTCCATCTAAGGCACCAAAATTATCATAAAAATGTTGAACCGTACCTGAGTGGGAGAGAACAAAAAGAAAAAATAATACGCAACCAGTCGATTGCCAATAGCCTTTAAAAGGTATAATGATAGTAATCAATAATGCAGCACAGACTGAGAGAAAAATACCATAAGCGATGTAAAGAGCTGAATCATAGCTCATGGCAACCCCTAGCTGGCGAATAATCTCTCCAACTAATCCCCGTTTAACAAATTCATCTTGGTAATTAAATAATAGATGGGTATATAACCAATCTGATGGAAAGGGAGTGTAGTAACTCTTAAGGGTAATAAGCGTTAGAAGGACAAATAATCCTATCCAATAGAGTTTTCTAAACTCATTTGTTTCTTTTAAAAAGAGCATTTTTTTAATATCTAAGACTTCCACCAATAGTACAAAATACGATGGCAATTAAGGTTAAATTTTGGTGTCGGTAAAAGAAAGAGACTAAAAATTCACGAAAACTCTTATCCGTAGCTGCGATCAAAGCCATAGCTACAAAAAAATTGGTGATAGACATCCCCCACCACCTATAAAAACTAGCAGCAATAGGATATAAAGCAAGGGGGCTAAATGCAGAGGCAAGCAATATTAATTTCTTACTATAACCATCTCTTTTGATTTCTTCGTAGCAGAAAAGAAGGTAAATTAATAAAGTAGGCAGTAAAAGAATGAGTATTCGTTTGTTTTCCTTAGCCTTATAAGCACTCTTTTTATTTTTTACATACAGATAATTTTCCTCTAATCCTCGATCATGGAGTACTTCAACTGCCTCGTAATATACATGATCCCCATAGGTATTGACTAACTCTGAATAGTGCTCATCTAGGGTAGAATTTTTAGTCATGCCGTTGTAAAAAACAGCAGTAGTCGTCAATAATAATGCACCCGAGAGAAGTAGTAGCTGTAATATATTTTTTTTACTGCTATCTAAATAGAAGCTAAATGCTAATACTAACGGTATAAACATGAGTAGTGCTGCTTCATGAATTAAAATAGCTATAACCATTAGGGCATAGGCAAGAATATAAACAGGTGGCTTTTTAATTTTATAGATAAGAAAAATACATAGTAGAGATAGGATAAAATTGATGTTATCAAAATGCCCTAAAGTCCTATAAAAACCTTGAAAAGTGCCTGAATTTGAAAGTGCAAAAAGAAAAAATAGTAAAAACCCTGTAGATTGCCAATAGCCTTTAAAGGGACAAATAATAGCTATAAGTAGGGAAAAAGAGGCAATAATGAAAACGCAGTAGCCAATTACATGAGCTAATTTATAGCTCATTTGAAAATCAAGTTGCCTAAAGATTTCCCCTACTAACCCTCGTTTTATAAAACCATCTTGATAGTTAAATAGATAATGAGTATAAGCACTATCATCCATAATGGCCCAGTTAATATGGATATGATATTTATAAAAAGTATGGATAAGTAAAATTAAAAAAATACCTAGTCCGAGCCATGCAATCTTTTTAAGATCTCTATTTTCTTTTAAAAAACTCATCTACTTTTCTCTTTTTATATATATAAAATCCAAATAAATGCACCTATCCACCCTATTAAAGTAAGCTGGATGAATAAATCACGCAGTAGTATTTTGGAGGGATTACCACTTCTTTCTTCTACAAAAGTAATTTGCATATAGCGAAGCACACCAAGCAACACAAAAACAGAGGTTAGATATAAATTATCGGTATGTAATCTCAGTGCAACTTCAGCAGAAATAGACCATAAGATATAGGCTAGAATTACAATTGAAGCACACATGATCATGGATAAATCAAGAAATTGTAAATTGTACCCATCAATCACTTTACGGAGTTTTTGATCCGTATTTAGGTAAATGAGGACATCATCTCGCCGTTTTGCCAGAGATAAAAAAAGTGCTAGTAAAAAAGTCATCACAATGATCCAGTGAGATAGCATCACTTGAGTAGCCTCTGCACCTATAAAAAGACGAATTACAAAACCCGAAGCGATAATGATTACGTCAATAATGGCAATGTGTTTTAGTTTAAGGCTATAAGTAAGATTTAAAATTAAGTAGATAAATGTGATTAATAAAGTATTTAAGGATAGTGACCATAAAATATATCCACCGCTTAATAAAAGTAGGCCCAAAAAACCAAAAGCAGTAGAAATCGTTATTTGTCCTGATGCAAGGGGGCGGGTATATTTTTGTGGATGACGGGCATCTTCTTCTCTATCTATCCAGTCGTTAAATATATATATAGCGCTGGCAATGAGGGAAAAACCAATAAAAGCAATCGCTGCTTTTGTGAAGGTTTCTATATTAGTGATTTGGAATCCAAAAAAAGCAGGTAGAAAAATAAATAGATTTTTCGTGTACTGGTAGGGTCTAGCAAGTTTTATAAGATGGTTAATCATATTCTATATTTTTATATATCTATCAGTAGAGTAAAGAAATAATACTTTTCTCCAAGGAAGAATGCAGTATAGATAGTTTATTCGCTTTTTCGAATAAAACGAATAATTTGCCGCCGATCTTTCTTAGAGGGTCGCCCTTGGGTAGATATTCCTAAATGGGCTCGTTCTTCTTTAAGCTGAGTTGCAAGTGCTTGTCTTTTAGCTTGGCTTTGCTCCGTTTCTTGATATAAAGTTGCAGCATCAAGTGCAGATCGTCGCTGTTTAGAAAGATTAAGAACTTCAATTTCATACTCAAACTGCTCACGGCGAATTAAGAGATGATCCCCAATGTTTACTCTATGACTAGATTTAGCTCGCTGATGATTAAGGTGTACTTTACCACCACTGACTGCTTCTGAGGCAAGGCTACGGGTTTTAAAAAATCTTGCTGCCCAGAGCCATTTATCAATACGGATTTTTTCATCTTCAGCCATACATTGAAAGTTATCCCAAATAAGTTTGTAAAAAACGGATAATTCTCTGATCTAGCCAATATTCCATATTCCATGGAAAGCTACCACTGACAAACCCTACATGCCCCCCTTGTTGGCTTAGCTCTAATTGTACTGAATCGGAAAGATCTGCCTCTGAAGGAATAGCTGTTTGAGGCAAGAAAGGATCGTCTTTACTATGAAGGATAAGGGTAGGTGTTTTTATTTTAGCTAAAAATTGTTTGCAGCTAGATTGTTGCCAATAATCATAGGCATCTCTAAATCCATGAAGTGGGGCAGTTACTAAGTTATCAAACTCTTCAAATGTCTGTACTTTTCTTAAAGCCTTTAGGTTGAAGGGACAATTTTTATTAGAAAATTTACGATGCATAGAGTGCTTGAGTACTCTAATTAAAGAAATTTGATATATTTTTGAATCTTTTTGAGCAAGCTGCTGTGCAGCTTGCTGCAGATCAAAAGGAACTGAAATCCCAACCGCACTTTTTAAATAATTTTGTTTAATTTGAGTGCCCAACCATTTCAGGAGTACATTTCCACCCAAAGAATAACCAATAGCGGCAAGTGGGGTATTAGGCTCTCTTTCTTGCAGAATATTAAGTACGGTTTGAAAATCTGCCGTATCTCCTGAATGATAGCCCCGATTTAGGCGATTAGGCTCTCCACTGCACCCCCGAAAGTGCATTAATACACCTCGCCATCCTTGATGAGCAATGGCTGCTAAAATTCCAGAAGCATATCGAGAACGATAGGATCCCTCTAATCCATGAAGAATCACAACAATAGGGCTCTTTCCTTGCCCGCTCCAAGTGAGATCTAAAAAATCTCCATCAGGGAGCTCTAAACGCTCCCATAAAAGTAAAGTTTTCGGACGAGTACGAAACCGTGCCCCCCAAATAGTTTGTAAATGCGAATTTGAAAGCCACCAAGGAGCTTGAAAATCACTTGAAATAATCATGAACTAAGACTTTGGCTGAGAACTTTGAGCAAGCGTACTCTCGCTCTCTAAAGTAGAAATATCTTGGGTAATCGTCTCTCCTCGACTGATAGAGCGTAATAAGCGGCGCATAATTTTCCCTGATCGGGTTTTAGGTAGGTTATCGACAAACTTAATTTCATCTGGTCGAGCAATAGAACCTATTTGGTGAGAAACCCAAGTTTTTAACTCTTGTGTTAAAAGGTTTTGTTTTTCCTCATCCAAGTTTTCAATACTTTTTAAGGTAATATAAGCAAGAATAGCCTCCCCTTTAATCTTATCAGGACGACCAATAACAGCCGCTTCTGCCACTTGAGGGTGAGCAACTAGTGCTGATTCAATTTCCATCGTACCCAAACGATGACCTGCCACATTTAAGATGTCATCATCTCTGCCTAGAATCCAAAAATACCCATCTTCATCTAAATGAGCACTATCTCCAGCAAGATAGTATTTACCTTTAAATTTACCCCAGTAAATATCATAGTAACTTTGGTTATCTCCCCAAATAGTACGCACCATAGAGGGCCATGGTTGAGTAATCACCAAATGTCCCCCTTCATGGGAAGAAGTTACTAGATTGCCTTCTTCATCCATAATAGCAGCACAAATACCTGGTAAGGGCAGGGTGCAGGAACCCGGTTTTGTAGGTACAGCCCCCGGCACAGGTGCAATCATATGAACCCCTGTTTCTGTTTGCCACCAGGTATCTACAATGGGGCAGCGTCCTTGACCAATCACTTGGTGATACCATATCCAAGCTTCTGGATTAATAGGCTCTCCTACCGATCCGAGTAATCTTAATCGTGAAAGATCATAAGATTCGGGTATTTCCTTACCCATTTTCATAAATAACCGAATAGCAGTAGGGGCAGTATAGAAAATACTTACCCCATGATTTTGGCAAATTTTCCAGAATCTCCCCCCATCAGGAAAAGAGGGTGCCCCCTCATAAATCACCATAGTTGCACCTACCGCAAGGGGACCATAGGCAACATAACTATGACCTGTAATCCAGCCTACATCTGCAGTGCACCAAAAAATATCCTCATGGCGAATATCAAATACCCACTTCATGGTGGTAATAGTGCCTAATAAATAACCTGCACTGCTATGTTGAATCCCTTTAGGTTTACCTGTAGATCCGGAAGTATAGAGGATAAAAAGAGGATGTTCTGCATTCACCCAAGTAGGCGTACATTGATCATGAACATTTGCCTCAGCCTCATGCCACCAAATATCTCGCCCCTGTTCTATAGTAATACTTTGATTCGTACACTTGAGCACAATCACTTGCTCAATAGTAGTGCATCCCTTAGCTAAGGCTTTATCAGCAGCTGTTTTTAAGGGAATAATTTTGCCACCTCGATAACCACTATCGGCAGTAATGAGTAGTTTAGCGCCGGTATTTTCAATCCGATCTTTTAAAGCTTCGGCAGAAAATCCTCCGAATACTACAGAATGAATGGCACCAATTCGGGCACAAGCCTGCATAGCGATAATGGCTTCAGATATCATGGGTAGGTAAATGACTACCCGATCTCCTATACCTATTCCTTGATTTTTAAGCACATTAGCAAAGCGGCAAACTCGTTGATATAATTGACGGTAAGTTAGAGTAGTGACTTCCCCAGATTCTCTCTCAGAGATAATGGCAATTTTCCCTCCATTTGTTTCAAGATGGCGATCTATACAGTTAAAAGAAACATTTAAAGTACCTTCTATAAACCAGCCATAAAAAGGAGGATTACTTCTATCTAGGACCGTATCAAACTCTTGGTGCCAAGTCAGCTCTGTTTTCGCTTGAGTTGCCCAAAAACTTTCAAAATCCCTATTTGCAGTGCTACGAATTGCATGTAAAGCATCTTTGCTCGAGATATGCGCAGCTGCCGAAAATTCTGAGGAGGGGAAAAAAATGCGTTTTTCGTGTAAGATGGATTCAATATTTTCTTTGTTCATAAATCCAAGTTTATTCTAAATTTAAACTAGATAAAAACGGTGATTCTTTAACTGTTTTTATCTTAGAAATGGATGAAGAGTATAATCACGCTATTTTAGCAAATTCCTTATTGATAATCTTTTAAATCAAGGAGAATATATGAGCGTACTTGTAACCCAAAGTGCCCCTAACTTTACTGCCCCGGCAGTGATGGCAGATGGAACCATTAAAGAAAATTTTCATCTTTCCGATTTTCGTGGTAAATACGTAGTCCTGTTTTTCTATCCCTTAGATTTTACTTTTGTGTGCCCTTCAGAAGTACTTGCCCATAATAGTCGTTTAGGTGAATTTAAAAAGCGCAATGTGGAAGTCATTGGTGTATCCATTGATTCTCAGTTTAGCCATCACGCATGGCGTAATACCCCAGTGGCTCAAGGTGGAATTGGAAAAGTTGGGTTTCCTTTAGTGGCTGATGTAACCCATGAAATCACTAGAACTTATGGGATAGAACATCCTGATGGGGTTGCACTAAGAGCTTCTTTCCTAATTGATGGAGATGGTGTTGTACAACACCAAGTTGTAAATAATTTACCTTTAGGTCGCTCTGTTGACGAAATGCTTCGCTTGATTGACGCACTTCAATTTACCGAAGAACATGGAGAGGTATGTCCTGCTGGCTGGCATAAGGGTGATGAAGCAATTACTCCTACTGCAGAAGGAGTGGCTCAGTATTTAGCTAAGAACGCCGCTAATTTATAAAGTAGTAATTGGCAGCCGCCTAGCGTATTGAGCGGCTGCTACTCTACTTATAAATATTAATACTGTTGTTTTTCTCTGATTTCATCTAAAGTTTTACAATCGATACATAGAGTTGCGGTAGGCCTTGCCTCTAAGCGCTTAATTCCTATTTCTGCACCGCAGGTTTCACAGTAGCCATATTCACCATGATCTAAATGTTTTAAACACTGATTTATTTTTGTGATGAGTTTACGTTCTCTATCTCGTGCTCGTAGCTCTAGAGTAAACTCCTCCTCTTGAGAGGCTCTATCGTTTGGATCTGGAAAATTCATTGCTTCATCTTGCATATGATGCACTGTACGACTGACCTCTTCTATAAGCTGTTGTTTCCAGTCTTGCAACACTTGGCGAAAATAGTTCATTTGATTTTTGCCCATATACTCTTCACCCGGGCTCCGCTTATAGGGAGCGCGCTTAATATCAGGCTGATCTGAGCTCTTTTTTTTACTTACGGCCATATCTTTGGATCCTACTACTATGGGATAAAATTATTGTGAATGATATATAATAAAAACACAACAAAACCTACTATTCTAAATAAATTATTTTTATAAAGAAAGTAATTTCAAAGTGATTTTATAGTTAATATTTTCATCTACCCTAAAGTATATAGACCATAATGAAACTGAGAGGATTAATTTTTGATGTAGATGGTACCCTAGCAGAAACAGAACGAGAGGGACACCGAGTTGCATTTAATCAAGCATTTAAGGAATCGGGCTTAGATTGGTATTGGGGCACTAGACTTTATGGCACGCTTTTAAGAATAAGTGGAGGAAAAGAACGTATTCTTCATTATGTAAATCAGTATCAGCCTAATTTTATTCCCCCTATTGCCATTGATGAATTTATTACTCAGCTTCATCAGATCAAAAATCAATATTATCTTCAATTACTTAAAGAGGGAAAAATTCCTTTTCGTCCTGGCATTGCTCGCTTGATTTCCGAAACTAAAACAAAGGGCTTAAAACTTGGGATTGCAACCACGACTACTGAAGAAAATGTAATAGGCTTACTACAAGCTCATTTTGGAGACGAAGGACCTAAATGGTTTGATTGTATTGCTGCAGGAGATATGGTGAGAAATAAAAAACCTGCCTCTGATATTTATTATTACTGCTTACAAAAATTAGGGCTGAATGCAAACCAATGTATTGCTTTTGAAGATTCAGAAAATGGTGTTAAAGCAGCGATAGGTGCTCAAATTAAAACTATTGTGACTGTGAATGACTATACCAAAAATGAAAATTTTTCTGGAGCAACTTTAATACTAGATCATTTAGGCGATCCTCAATTTCCTACAAAGATACCCAATGAAGAAAATCTCGACTATGTAGCTACTGATTTTTTAATGAGACTATTTACAGAATAATAAAAATCACAAGTAAAGCTTTTTGTATGATGAAGGCTCTATAGGAAATTGCATTTCAATATAGTCTGTGTATCCATTTTGATCTTAACTCAGTATTGGTGACAAAAAATGGATTTTAAACGTACTAAATTTATCACATTTGTTAATAGATTTAGCTAATTATAGAGTTATAACTAGAGATATTATTTTTATTTTATAAAAATATTATTCAATATAATGAATTTATTTAATCCAAAGTTAGAGAATCAAACTTTAATATTTAGATAATTTGGCATGATCGTTGCTCCTTTATAGCGTGAAGACTGCGTAATTTAAGAATTACGCTTTTTAACAAAACAGAGGAGATTAACAATGACTTACCGTACTTGTACTGCACTATTAATTACTGGCTCTTTATTTGCCTTAACTGCAAATGCAACACCACTCACTGTGAGCTCTTCTATTGGAGGCGCACCTACTGAAAGTGGTATTTTTTATGAGAATTTTGATTCGCTTCCTGGATTAGGAGTACCTACTAATACTTCCACTACTGGTACCTATAATCTAGTACTTCCACTACTGGTACCTATAATCTAGATAACAGTCTTTCCGTAGATTTTAATGGTGGTATGGTTTTCCAAGGTTCACAATCTGAGGTAGCTGCTGCTCCCTATTTATCCGGTGATAATGGTAATAACTTTGGTAATAACCCATCCACTGGTCAAGATAATTCACCTTATCTCGTTGCAGGTGCCGGTGGTGCTGGAAATACGATTACTTTTAATTTTAGCCAAGGGCAAATGTATTTAGGATTATTATGGGGATCGGTAGATAATAGTAACGTACTAAAGTTTTATGATGGAAGCACTTATATTGGTGAGGTTACAGGATCTGAGTTAAATTCAATTACTAAAAATTCAGACAACCAAGGATTAAATGGTACTGTCTATGCCAATATTAATTCAGATACCGCATTTAATAGGGTGGTAGCAATAGGTAATTCACCTTCCTTTGAATTTGATAATATGGCTTTTAGTCAACATAATGTAGATATACCAGAACCCGGTGTTTTAGGGTTATTAGGGTTAGGGTTGCTTTTAATGAGTTTAACTCCTTCTAATCGGAGAAATTCTATGAGTAATAGTATGATTGCTTAATCATTGCTCGATTAGCATTTATATCTCTCCAGTTACTTTTTATATATCCCCCTAGTGAATAGGGGGATTTTTTTATGTAAGGTTTTGAAAACTTATACATGAATAAATTTCAGTTCAGGAATTGATTAAATCAGATCCAGTAACTCTTCCAAATTACTTACCTTTACTAGCGAAGCCAGCAGAAAGAGAAAAATAAAACTTCTTTATTCATTTCAGAGGCAGCTATACTTTAGGTTATCTACTTCATAGTACAAAACTCTACTTTTTCTCTTCTATTGGTATTTAATGCTCCTCATTCATCTACCTATTATTAGTTTTACCAAGTATTAGTGACAAAAATGAATGATAGATGTACCAAATTTATCACTTTTATTAATGAATTGAGCTATTCTTAAAGGCAATATTTTTATATTTTAAAAAAACATTACTTAATATAATTAATCTATTTCATCTAAATAGAGAGAATTAAACTTTAATATTTAGATAATTTGGCATGATTGTTGCTCCTTTAATAGCGTAGTTTAAGAATTACGTCTTAGCAAAATAGAGGAGATTAACAATGACTTACCGTGCTTGCACTGCATTATTGATGATTACTGGATCTTTATTTGCATTCACTGTAAATGCGACACCACTCACTGTAAGTTCTTCTATTGGAGGCGCACCTACTGAAAGTGGTATTTTTTATGAGAACTTTGATTCACTCCCTATTGGTACCTATGGCACCCCTACTAATACTGTTGCCTATAACTTAAGTAATGGTCTTTCCGTAGATTTTAATGGTGGTATGGTTTTCCAAGGTTCACAATCTGGGGTAGCTGCTGCTCCTTATTTATCAGGTAATAATAGTGATAACTTTGAAAATATCGCATCAACCGGTCAAGATAATTCACCTTATCTAGTTGCAGGTGCTGGCGGATCTCAAAATACGATTACTTTTAATTTTAGCCAAGGGCAGATGTATTTGGGCTTATTATGGGGATCTGTAGATCATGATAATACATTAAGTTTTTACGACTCAAATAATAATTTGATCGGTACAGTGACTGGATCAGCTGTATTAACATCAGCCAATGGGAATCAGGGTATAAATGGTACTACTTATGTCAATATTAGCTCAAATATTGCATTTAATAAGGTTGTAGCATCGAGCACAAGCCCTTCCTTTGAGCTTGATAATATGGCTTTCAAAGCTAGTACAACTGTGCCAGAACCAACTATTCTAGGATTATTTGGATTAGGATTACTCTTAATGGGTGTGGCTCCTTTTAATCAGAGAAATGCTATAAGTAGTATGATTGCTTAGTTGTTAGCCAGTTATTTTTCATAAGCTCTCTAATAAATAGGGGGTATTATACAAATAACTACTTTAGAGGTTTGTGCTAAGTCTGCTCGAATAATTCTTCCAGCTTACTTACCTTTTCAAATCGCAACCCCTTATCTAGGGCTAAAAAATGGGCTTTTCCGCATTTAATCTTATCTATTTCTGATTGCCGTAGATCTTCAGCAAAAAGACTTCCTTTAGTTTCTACCACAAAATAGAGTTTTTCTTGATCAGCGATGTTTAAAAAAATTGCCCAATCAGGATTGTAGCTACCAAGTGAAGTATCAATTTTAAACCAGCTAGGAAGCTTAGCATATAGTTTCACCGCTTCATTTTTTTCTAAATCTTGGGCAAAGGCTGATTCAACACTTGAATCGTAGACAACATGGCTATAAATTCCTTTTTTTACTTCAAGCATATTTTGCTCAAGATAACCTTTTAACTCTTCTTCCATAAAAAGCTGCTGCTCATAGCAAGCACTTTCTCCAATTTTCTCGTATTTAATCCCATCTACTAACCCATGGGCTTTTTTCCGCTGAATAATGTGCAAAATATTTTCAGTAAATTTCTGAGGATTTTTCTTAAAATCAGCTAATTTTTCACTTTTAATTAAAATATTGACTAAGGTTTTACGGGTTAGCTGAGTTTCATTTTGCAAATAACTTAATATATCAGGTAGATTTTCGTATTGAATATCATAGGTTTGTAGATCCTCTCTAATTCCTTTACCATGGACACCGCTACGTTTTATTTCAATTTCACTTAGCTGAGTAGTGAGTTTAGGCTTACTGATTACCCTCTGTTGTAGCTCGGTTGCACAATCTATAATCAGCTTACTGAGATCAAAATCCACTTGGTAAGTCGTTTTATACTTAATCCGATCCCAAAGTTGAGTAAAATCCTCACCAAGAATCACCTCTTTTTTAGGTGTAGCGGTAAAGTATTTGCGAGCATCTTTAATTTCTAATCCGCCAGCAATTTTTTGCAGTAGGGTAGTGATCTCGGGGGCAAATTTTTGTAAATCCTCAGGTAACTCATGGCACAAAGTATTGTCCCTTAACCTTATTTTTAAAGAATCTTGGATTTTACCCTCAGCATTAATTAATCCTTTCTTTTTAAAGTGATCCCATAGTTGTTCAGAGCGTTCTGTGCCTAAGTAATCAATTTCCTCTCCATCAGCACTGATTGCTAGATTGGCAAAAGTATGAGACTCTATTATCCCAAATTTAATACTGCCTTCTTCTTCAATTTCCTTTTGAAGTTGCTCAGCAAACGATTCATAGGACTCATTGGCAATCACGGTCAGGGTATTAATATTAAAATTATTATCTGATACCCTTAAACCACTCTGATCTACTGCTAACCGTAGCCCACGACCAATTTCTTGGCGTTTTTTGATGGTGGAGCCCGTTTCATTTAAGGTGCAGATTTGAAATACATTAGGATTATCCCATCCTTCTCGTAGAGCGGAATGGGAGAAAATAAACCGCAAAGGTTCTTCCATACTCAATAGCCGTTCCTTATCTTTCATGATTAAGTCATATGCTGATTCGTCGTCCTGAGTATTCCCTTTGGTATCTTTTGCTTTCTTTTTTTTATCGATAGCAAAATAACCATCATGGATTTGGTTTATAGCTATTTCTTTAAATAAGGATTGATATTTAAGGTGCTGGCTTATTTTTAAATATTCTTCCTCAAATATTTTCCCATAGCTCCCTAAGCAAAGATTACCTGCTGGATCATAAGCACGGTAATTGACAACTTTATCAATAAAAAATAGGGACAGTACTTTAATACCTTTAGGATTAAGCTGTAATTCCCGATCCAGATGGGTTTCGATAGTACTGCGAATTTGTAGTCGCTTTAAAGCTAAATCATCACTACTGCCAATACTTTGACCTAAGGTGATTATCTCTGGTTTTGAGGTAAAATCAATCCATTCATCGCCGGGCTGTACGTTTATATCTTTAATAATATAGCCTTCATATAAATCTCGTTTGGTCAGTTCATATAAATCAGCACCTTGTTTGAGCCACTTTTTGTCTCGCTTTACTTTTCCTGTTTTTGTTGCACTATCATATTCCACTTGAGCTTCGCAAACGCCACGACTATTACGAGTATCAAGTAGCTTAATATAGGCACGATTATGATCGTCTTGAGATAACACGGACAGCACTGCAATTTGTTTTACTAACTTTTTTTGATATGCATCCACTGCATCAAGTTTATATATAGGTAAATGCTGATCCCGATGGGTAGCTGAATAACGCAGGGTAAAAAGAGGATGTAAAGAGCCAATAGCTTCTGCTGATTTTGGGGTGGTATCTACTATAATGACCACTGGATGAGTTTGAGCAATCAGATCAATGGGTTTTAATCCCTCTAACCGATCATGAGTACGGTGAATAATATTAGCTTTCGTTTCTTCTTGGCTAGGATCGGTAAAGCTTTTACGAAAAGCATCAATATTAATCACCATGATTTGAATATGGCTAGATTCGGCAAAATTACGAACTTGCTCTAAATTACCTGAGTCATAAATAAAAGCATCACAGCGAGTTTCTTTATAAAGGCTTATGAAATGCTCCCGAGTTATTTCAATGGTTTTCTTTACTCCCTCCTTAATCGCAATAGAAGGCACCACAATAATAAACTTGGTCATGCCATAGGTGGCATATAATTCGTAAATAGTCCGTAAATATACATAGGTTTTACCGGTACCTGTTTCCATTTCAACGGTATAGTGGAGGCTATTTTTATTGAGATTTTCAGTGGGCTTTAATCCATATTTTTGTTGGGCTTGCTGTAAGCTAGCTAATAATTCATCTGCTGTTAAAGTGAGGCGATTTGCCAAACCTTGAGAACTAAAATCAAATCTTTGCCTACCAAAAGAGTCATAAGTAGATGCTTGAGGCATGGTAAAAGAAGAAGTGCAACGCTCCATTCCTTTAAATAAATCAATCACCGCTTCCCAAGCGGCTTTTTAATGGGGAAGATTTTGATCAAATTGCAGTTTCATGAATTATGAGGAAGAATAAAATTAATTACCCTTAAAGTAACTAGGCACTAACTGTTTATTTTCAATGAATACAAGATTTAATGCCTTCAGTTTAGCAATGTCTCGCTGTTTTGTTTTATCGGATAACTTATCATAGAGGGCAATAAACCAAGGCATTTGCTTTAATTGGGTTAGGGTTAATAATTTTTCGTGATTATGTATTCCATTCATAATGGCATATTGACGATTGTTTATCTTTTTCTCATCTCTAAGATTTTTTAATTTTGCTTCAAATAATAAGATTTTAGTAAATCGATCGACACGATCGTATAAATGATGAATAGTTTCAAGCATTCCAGCCAAAAAGAAGTCTACAAAAGGCTGATTAGGAAAATCATATTTTTTTCTGCATTTTTACGGCATTGATTGAATAGAGCAAAGTATTGATGAATGTTATTTAGGTAATACTTAGCTTGAGCAAAAGGTGCATAGCGAAATCCATCTGCATACAAAATCCCTGCCTCGAGTACTCTCCCGACTCGACCATTACCATCACAAAATGGATGAATCAGCTCAAAATAAAAATGCACTAAAGGAGCACGAATCAGTGCCGGTATCCCTACTTTAGCTAGATCCTGATTCCAATTTAGTAATGCTAAGAGTAGTAATTCAATATCCTTACCTAGTCGAGGTGGTTTATAAATACCACCATGATCAGAATTACCTACTCGAGTCACTATCTCTTTTGGGTTATTACGTAACTGACCGGGTATATTTTTAGGATTCTCAGTCTCTAATTCATAGGCAATTAATTTATGAATATGGCGTACTTCTTCAAATTTTGGTTGCCAATCTATTTTAGATGCTCTTTCCTTGATAAAATCATAGGCATCTTTAATATTCATAATCCGGCGTTGATGGATAGTTTGAATTTCCTTTGGTGATAAGGTAAGCGTCTGTTGGGTTTCCTCTTCGCTTAAGGTTCCCCCCTCAATACTATCTATTGGTGCCAAAAATAGAAGATACGATAACTTCCTTTTCTAACTCATTTGCAAAATTTGCCAAGGGAGAGGATTTAAAGCGTGTTTGTACATCTTCTACCCGTTGTAATGGTAGTTTAATTTCATCACTTGCTAATCCTAGTTGAAATTTAAATACGCCTGATCTTAAGGTTTCAACCCGTTTTTCATGATTTTCGTCTAATAAAATGTCCACTTAAAATAGTAATTAATATGTAGAATAATTAAAGTAGGGAGGTAATCAGAAAAAGTAGGCTTTTATTAAAAACTATTTTTTATTCTGCTGTTTGATTATATTTTGCTTGTTTTTTTAATTCAGCTGCAGAAATCTCTATAATTTTCCCCTCTTGCTCAATCACAATCCCAGTATTGGTCCTAATGGCTTCTTCTCGAGCAAGTTGGGCAGCACATTGTAGGGCAAAATGAATTTCTTGCTCAAAACTATCTTGAAAAACTGCTTGTTCTTCAGTGATCATGAGTTTTTTCCTCGTTCAAGCATCATTGTTTTATGACCTGAATTATCATACAAAAACCACTCATTTACCGCATTCTTATAATACGTATTAAACAAAATTAGACCTGCTTTAAATCTTCTTTTAATAACAGGGATAGGAATATCATGCCCCCCTTGAGTGGTGCGTTTGGCTACTCGCTCAATTGCAATTTGTACGTTATTGAGGGATAAAAATAATAAACTCACTCGATAACCTGCACTACGCCAGCGTTGAATATATTTTAAATAGCCTTTTCCTGATAAGGTCGTTTCTATGGCAAAGCTTTCATGACGCTGAAAGCAGAGGGCTATTTCCTCTAACATAATTTTACCTGCTCGAACGGATACTAATTCAGGTGCAAAGGGGGATAAACCAGCGGCAATACAGTCTGCGTTAATAAAGCGGATAGCATTCTTGTAAGGAGCTAAAAAAGTACGGGCAAAGGTGGTTTTTCCTGCTCCATTAGGACCTGCAATTATAATGACTCGCTTGGTTGCCAGCCAATGGGGATGCTCCATAAAGATAGGTTAAATACTGAGCACTTCTTCAATTCCGGCTTGTTTGAGTCGTTGGATACTATTGAGCTTAACCACATCATTAGCAAAGCTATGATCACGAAATACCGCCCGTAAAATGGGATTATCAGGAGTAGCTAACCCAATAATGGCTTGTATCGTTTCTAAATTAATATGAAGATCAAAGCAGGCAATCAGGCTATTGTGTGCCACATTGAATGCTTGATGTTGTCCTACTGAAATGGTTTCAATGGGTAAGGTGAGGGGCAAACCATATTTAAGTAATACTTCATAGAGTAAATCTAATGGGTTGCGATCCGGCAGGATATTATCTACCGCATCTAGTAAACTCAGTTCTAATTGCTTTGAATCTGGCTGCCATTTTTTAATGTTAGAGGTATCTAGTTTGAGGACTTTAAAACCAACATCAATGTTCGCTTCTGGATGCTCTTGTTTAATCTTTTCAGTGGCTCGGCGAATCCGTTCTTTGCCAATCTCCGCAATAGTTTTATAACCTGCTTTTTTAGCTTTAGATTCTGCATTGAGCTGCATTACTGCATGGGCAGTGGTGGCAGATCCGGAGAAGAAATCGAGGATGGTAGATTGTTGTGGCGTAAAGTGAAAGATTAGTTTTTGAATTAATTCTTTAGGTTTAACAGTTTCAAATGCTATTTCACTATCTAATAAAGTATCTAATTCAGCACGCCCACTTTCGCTAGTTCCAACATTAGAAAAATGAGACCAAAGCGGTGCATATTTCTCATTAACCTCATTGCTTTTAAATAGTTTTCTATAAGCTTTTTTATCTTTAATTATTAGTTCATTATTTGCAATTAACTCTTGGCTTGTTTGATTACTTATAGTCCATCTATAACCATCTTTTAGAGTAGCTTTTGGAATTTCATACACCATTGCTAGTGTTCGTTTCACGCCAATATTTTTTCGTTGCTGAATCTCCTCTAATCTATATTTACCTTTAGTTAAATCACTATATGGATATTTTTTCTCTGCTATTTTTTCTAAATTAAATGGAAAATGTTCTCTCATAGCTATTTTTCCATATACAAGAACATATTCTAAGCAGTTCTGTATTTTGAATTTGGCATCACCCGAATTCATTGCTTTTGTTGTAGCAATCCATTCTATATGTGCATAAAAATTCCCCTCTCCAAAAATCTCATCACAGATTTTCCGCAGATTATGGGCTTCATGATCGTCAATGGAAATAAAAATCATCCCATCTTCTCGTAATAAATTACGAGCTAGCTTTAACCGAGGGTACATCATATTGAGCCAGTTGGAATGGTAACGACCAGAGGTTTCTGTATTGGTGGTTAAGGGATTACCTGCTTCATCTTTTTGTCCGGTTAATCGTTGGTAATTGGCAATTGGCAATTGGCAAGGTTATCCTTGAAATTATCCTGATAAATAAAATCTTTGCCTGTGTTATAGGGAGGATCAATATAAATCATTTTCACTTTGCCAAAGTAGCTTTTTTGCAACAGCTTGAGCACTTCCAAGTTATCCCCTTCAATATAGAGATTCTCTGTAGAATCCCAATTGACTGATTCTTCTTTGGCAGGGCGGAGGGTACCTAAGCTAGGCGTGGTAGCAATTCGCTTGGCAGCTTCTTTTCTTGCCTAAGTGAATTGCTACCGTTCATTTTCTGTTTCTATTGTTTCGCCCAATTCTGCCTTAAGTGCTTCAAAATCAATTTTTCCTTCTCGAAAAACACTGGGGAACAATGCTTTTAACTGTTCAATGTGATACTGAGTTAAATCCATAGACTTTTTAGAAATGGGCGTGGTTTGATCGGTCATGGTAGTTTCTCTTTTTGTTTTTTTATCTAAATGTTGTTAGCTGTTTCTTTAATTTCTGTAGTTCTATATTTAATGCTACTTTCTGGTTAAATTGAGCACAGGCATTTCTCTGTTTTTCTAACATATAGATACGTTGTTTTAAAGTAGTAATTTCCTTTAGCTTATTCTGTTGATCTGTAGTATCAGAGGCATTTATTTCTGTAGGTAAAGCGGTTCTTCACCTATCTCATAGGCAAGCCGCTTGGCTAAGGGCTGATCATTAGTGGCTAGCAGGAGGCGAGTATGGTTTTTTTCTAAGTGTTTTTGTAATGTAGCAAATCCATGTAAGCTGAATTAAAGTAAGTCATCATTTATTGTTTTTATAGGTAAGAGAATATGGGATAGTGTATAACATAAGAAATTTCTTCTATAAATGCGCTTGCCCTAATTTAGATTTCTCTATAACAATTATTATTTTCCATGCTTAGTTACTTACACTCATTTCATGCAGGTAATCGTGCCGATTTACATAAACATGGAATGGTTTATTGGCTGCTACAACAACTACTAAAAAAAGATAAGCCTTTTACTTATCTTGATTTTTATGCAGGTCGTGGATTTTATGATTTGACTACAGCAGATTCCCTAAAAACCATGGAAGCCAAAGAGGGAGTAAAGCAAGTGATTGATCAACCTTGGCTCGATGAGTTACAAGGCTGGCGAGATTTACTGAAAACACTTAATCCTGCAGGGGGAGTACGCTACTATCCCGGATCACCTTGGCTTGCCAGCCAATATTTAAGGTCAGAGGATAAAGGACAGTTCTGTGAGTTACATCCTACAGAGTATCAAGGGTTGAAAAGAAATTTTGCTTTTAAACTTAATCTCCATACTCATCAAAGAAATGCCCATGAAGCATTGCTTGGACTTCTGCCTCCTAGCCCGAAACGAGGGCTCGCATTTATTGATCCTAGCTATGAAGTAAAAGAAGAGTGTCGTACATTAGCAGATCTTATTACTAAATCTTATGAAAGATGGCCTGTCGGTCGTTATATGCTATGGTATCCGCTGTTAGTTAAGATTGACTATCATCAAGCCATGTTAAAGAAACTCGCAAAGTTACCTCATTGGTGTCAAAGTGAATGGCAGTGGGCAAATCCTAATGATGCCACTGGGCTTTATGGTAGTGGTATCTTGTTGATTAATCCCCCATGGGATATATCTGCTTTTTGCCACGCATGGCACGATCAATTAAAGCGTTGGTTTCCTCCTCATAGCCAAACTCGATTTAGAGAACAAAATCCTTAAGCTTATTTTGATAATCAATCTAGAGAATTGCTTACTTATTTTGAATCATTATAAAAGTATCTTTAATACCTACTCGCAGAAATTAGTATTTATTCAAAAGTATAAAGTATAGGGAAAGTTTTATCTAACTTTCCCTATGATAAATAAAAAACTGCTATTTCTGATGTCTGTAAAGGTATTTATTTTATTTATTAGAAGAACAAATAGATATTCTGCTAGCAGTAGCAGCAGCAAGTAAGGCTGATATTGCGGCTATAGATTTGGGTCCTGAATAAGTAAAAGAAAATTTAGTCTTACCTAAAATATTGGAGATTCTAAATTTGGTTCCGGCCACAAGTACAATAGCACCTATACCTACACCTCCTAAAATATTCTTAACAATCATTGTCCCAGTGATTTTATTATCTCCTTTTAAAGCAGAATTTTCTGAATCAATGTTAACGGTAGCACTTTCTAAGATATTATCGAAACACTCTTCTTCTGTCCCACCATTAAATGTTTTTAATAGATTATGATCACTACTCGTACCAGTGATCTTTATAAACTCTTCGTGTGCTCGGCACATCGCTAAATGGCTCTGGTAGAGATAAAAGAGTTGATTATTTTTAGCAGCTAATGCGAGATCAGGTTTACCTGGGTGAACGCTCCAACTACCGTCATTTTTTAAGATTACAGTAGCTTCTCTAGTAGATCCAGAGCTAAAATCTTTAGTAGTGACTTTCTGGCTATTACTAGATACATTAGTCCAATCAGCCAAAACATTTTCACCAAAATTACCAGTGGCTATATAGAACTCAAGTTTTGGCACTAAGGTTCTAGTTTCGTTTGGTTCTGGAGACCAAGTCATACCGGCAAATCCAGATGAAGTTTTAATCCCAAAACTTTGACTACCATACCACCCATCTGCCTCATACTTATCCTTTTCGTAAGACAAAGTACTTATGCCTACAGAATTTTTTTCGTTAGTGCTACCTGACTTGACTAAATCTGGTCCTCTATTAGGAGCATAGTATGTTGCTTGCCATTGTTCCCCTAACTCAATATTTCTAGGGGTTGATGAATCTATTCTAGTATTTAAGGCAACTGCTTTATTTGATGCACCAACCTCAAAACTATATTGGACAGGGATTGTAAAAGAATTTGTCGAATCTCCACTATTGCCTCTAATCGTCATCTGTGTGTTGCTGTTAGCATAAACCCTATTATCCCCTTCTAACTGCTCCGGGGGAGCTAGAAATAAAAAAAAGTCTTTTTCTACAGAACGATTATTTACAAGATATATTTTATATTCATCTGCCATAATTATATTCTCTAATATTTCAAAGTAAGATGATTTACATATTAAAAACAAATATGCATAGAGATATTCTATATCTATATAAGTTATTGTCAATTAATTATTTGATATATATAGATTTTTATTTATATAATCATCACATAAATCTTTAACCAAGCATGTTTGGCAATGAGGTTTTCGAGCGATACAAGTATAGCGACCATGAAGTAATAGCCAGTGATGAGCATAATATTTAAATTCATCTGGAATTACTTGTACTAAAATATCTTCCACTTCTCGAGGGGTTTTACCGGGGGCTAACCCTAGGCGATTGGAAACTCTAAAAATATGGGTATCTACCGCAATAATGGGTTCTTTAAAGACGGTATTTAAAATTACATTTGCGGTTTTACGACCTACCCCTGATAGGGCTTCTAATTCTTTTCTATTGTTAGGGATTTCCCCTTGATGCTGATCTAAGAGGATTTGGCAGGTTTGTAAGATATTTCTAGTTTTATTGTGATAAAGATTAATGGTTTTTGTGTACTCTTTTAATCCTTCTTCCCCTAAATCAAGAAGGGCTTGAGGAGTATTGGCTACAGGAAAAAGTAGGGCAGTAGCTTTATTCACTCCTTTATCAGTAGCTTGGGCTGATAGGATCACTGCCACTAACAGTTCAAAAGGGGTTTGATAGTTTAGCTCTGTAGTAGGTTCTGGATTTGCAGCTTGAAATTGAGAAAATAGATGATGGATTTCTGCAGAGGTTTTCATATTCTATCTCTATGAAACCCGATCTACAGAGGTTTGGATAGTTTGAGGTATGTTAGATGGACTTTGAGCTTTTAATTTTCTTTGAACAATCCAATGATCCACGCTATTTTTTAATGCAACTAATAGTCCTAGCCCAATAAATGCTCCAGGTGGAAGGGCAGCTAGCAAGAACCCTCCATAATCCTTGGCAAGGGTAATTTTTAACTGGGTAGTCGCTGATCCAAAAAGTAGTTGAGCATCTGCAAAGAGAGTACCTTGGCTCACAATTTCCCGTAATCCACCAAGAAGCACTAAAACTAAAGTAAATCCTAACCCCATAGTGATTCCATCTATGAGAGCAAAACCTACCTTTTGCTTAGAAGCAAAGGATTCTGCCCGGCCAATAATGGCACAGTTCGTTACAATTAATGGAATAAATATTCCTAAAATTCGATGTAACTCTGGAAAATAAGCATGCATGATCAGCTCTACTATGGTAACTACTGATGCAATAATCAGCACAAAAATAGGGAGTCTAATTTCATTAGGAATCCAATGGCGTAGGACAGAAATTAAAAGATTAGAAACGATCAAGGTAAATAGGGTGGCTAGCCCTAATCCTAAACTATTGACCACCGTAGCGGATACTGCTAGCAGAGGGCATAAACCAAGAAGTTGTTTTAAAGCCACATTACTACTCCATAGCCCTTCTTGGCTAATTTGACAACACTGGCGAATGGGAAATGGCATTATTCCTCCAAAGGGGTAGTAAAAATATCTTGTTGGTGTAAGTCAAAATACTCAAGACAGCGATACACTGCTTGAACAATTGCTCTTGGGGTAATGGTGGCCCCAGTGAATTGATCAAAATCTCCTCCGTCTTTTTTCACTGCCCAACGATCTGGACTAGGATAGCTAAAGGAGTGATTATTAAAGCTTAAAACCCAAGGTGATTTTTCTAGTTCAATTTTATCCCCTAAACCAGGGGTTTCATGATGATCTATCACTCTTACTCCAGTTATCATCCCTTGATGATTGATACCTACTAATAGTCGAATAGCTCCATTATAGCCATTGGGGGCAATGGGGGTAAAAACAGCAGCAATAGGCAGGTTGTCTTGACGGGCACGGTAAACAGTCACAAGTTGTTTAGATCCCAATAATTCCGGATCAAACACTTGAATTTTATCTTCTAAAATCGAATTATTATAGGAATATGGAGCAAGCACCGATTCAATTTGCTGTTGGAGCATGGCTTGATCATTAGCCGCAATTTTTTCTTGAGTTAGTAGGGAAGTCATAGCAATAAGACTGACTCCAATAGCAGTAAATAGGCTAAGTATAACCCCAGTACGTAGCATATTATTTATGACCGAAAGCTCGAGGCTGGGTATATTGATCAATAATGGGCACAGTCATATTCATTAGTAATACCGCAAAGGCAATACCGTCTGGATAACCACCCCAAGTACGAATTATATAAGTAAGACACCCAATCCCTATGCCATAAATTAATCGGCCTTTAGGGGAAGCAGGGCCTGTTACTGGATCAGTGGCAATAAAAAAAGCACCAAGCAACGTGCCACCATTCATTACATGAAACAGTACGGTAGGATAATGATCAGGAGTCAAGAAATGGATAACTGCACTAAATAAAGTTAAACTGGCAATAAATCCAGCAGGAATCTGCCAATAAATTACTTTTTTATAAAGTAACCATAGTCCACCTAAAAGAAAGCTTAAATTTAATTGCCACCAGCCTTCGCTTGACTCTTGAATTTCTGAGAGTATTTTTCCCTGATTTAATTGGGTTTTGGTTTGATCTAAAATCGTGGCACTAGAAAAAGAATCAACCCCCAGATTTTGGTGAGTTATTCCATAGAATACTAAGTTTAAGCTTTCGTGAAAATTTAATTCTTGATGAGGAAGCAACCATTGAGTCATTTCTAAAGGGAAAGAAATCAACAATAATACGTAACCTACCATGGCTGGATTAAAAGGATTGTAGCCTAATCCCCCATAGAGATGCTTAGCAAAGATAAGGGCAAAGCTAGTGCCAATGAGAGGCAGCCACCAAGGGACTAGAGGAGGAAGAGAAAAAGCTAATAAAACACTGGTGACTAAGGCACTGCCATCTAATAGAAAATTGCTTAAAGGCTGTTTTCTGACGAGCAACATTAGCCCTTCAACCATTAATCCAGTAACACCGGCTAAAATGATATTAATGAGGATTCCATAGCCGAAATACCATACATAGACAAGGAGTGCAGGAAGTAATCCATAAATGACTTGATACATTATTTGAGAGACACGGCTACCCCCATAGATATAGGGAGCAGGGTTTTTAGAGAATCTCATAACAGAATAAATTAAGAGGAGTCTTTTTTCTTAGCTTTTGCCCGTGCAATGGCAGCTTGAATCGCCGCTTTTTTATCTTCCGTTGAAGTGGCTATTTTTTTAGCTTGTTGTCGTGTTTGCCATTCTTGTTGCTCTCGATCTAATCGCTGTTGGCGAAATTCGTATCGTTCTTTTGCCTTATCAGCAGTTGCCTTTTCTTGTACTTGTAAATACACCTCACTTTTTGCTTGGCGGTAATATTGAACAAGAGGAATATGGCTAGGACAGACATAGGCACAGTTACCACATTCAATGCAGTCAAATAGATGGTGCTCTTGAGCTTTAGTTAAATCTTTAGCTTTAACGTACCAATAAAGTTGTTGCGGAAGAAGCTGAGATGGGCAGACCTCTACACAGGCACCACAGCGAATACAGGGTAATTCGGGTAGTTGTTTTTGTTCAGGAATTCCAACAATGATACATTGGGTGGTTTTAGTAATAGGCAAATCAATATCATCAATAATAAATCCCATCATAGGACCGCCAATAATTAAACGATTAGCTTGAGTTAAATCTACATTAACCTGATTTAATACCTGAGAAATAGGGGTGCCTATCAATACCTCCATATTTTGTGGCTGATCAATCCCAATACCTGTAACGGTAACGATTCTGGAGATCAGCGGTTTTCCCTTGTAGATAGCTTGATATACGGCTGCAGCCGTACTCACATTATGGCAAATGACCCCTATATCTTGAGGTAACTTACCACTTGGTACTTCTTTACCTGTTAGGGTTTTAATAAGCTGTTTTTCTCCTCCAACAGGATAATAGCTGGGTACTTTAATAATTTTAATTTCAGGAGGAACTGTTGCTTTTAAAGCATGGTGGGCTTCAGGCTTATTATCTTCTATTCCTATGATGCACTGTTGTGCTTTAAGAATATAAGCCATAATGTTAAGTCCTTCAAGAATTTCACTCGCTCGCTCTTGCATCAGAGCATCATCACAACAAATATAAGGCTCGCATTCTGCTCCGTTCAAAATAAGAGTATTTACTGGTATGTTTAAAGCAAGTTTCCTATGGGTAGGAAATCCAGCCCCTCCTAGTCCAGAAATACCTGCTTGTTCAATTAGTTGGAGTAATTTTTCTGGACTCTGTTGATAAGAATCTTCAGTTTGCTGAATATCTATCCACTTTTCCTCCCCATCAGTTTCGATTTGAATACAAGGAACATGAATTCCTGCCTGATGGGGAATAGGAAAGGGCTTAATGTTTACTATTTTTCCTGAGCTAGAAGCATGAACAGATACCCCATCTTTGCCTTGGGGTTGAGCAATAATTTGCCCTTTCAGTACAGATTCACCAACAGACACTACAGGATCAGCAGGTTGGTTTTTATATTGAGATAAAGAAATAGTTAAATACTGAGGTAGCGTGGATTGAATAATAGGTACTTTAGCGGTTTCTTCTTTAAAGCTGGGCAGTTTGATTCCACCAAAAAATGACCAAAGAGAAGATATTGTCATGAAAATTAAATAGTTCTAGGAATATCTTGGCGATTATTTTCTAAAGAAATCATTTCAATGCAATCTACCGGACAAGGGGTAACACAGAGCTCACAGCCCGTACATTCCTCTGGTATCACTACATGAAGATATCTAGGGGCACCAATAATGGCATCTACTGGGCAAGCTTGAATACATAAGGTACAGCCAATACATTGATTAGGGTTAATTACTGCTAAGGATTTAGGCTTTTGTACTAAATTTGAGTCTAAGGGGTTAACTTCTCGATCAAGTAATTGGGCTAAGGCTTTAATCGTAGTTTCTCCCCCGGGGGGGCAAAGATTAATCTCCGCTTCTCCTTGGGCAATCGCTTGGGCATAGGGGCGACATCCGGGATAACCGCATTGGGCACATTGGGTTTGAGGTAGCAATGCTTCAATTTTGGTAACTATGGAATCTTCTTTTGGTGCAAGGCGAGTGTGGGCATAACCTAGTACCAGACCACAAAAAAGAGCTAACAGGGATAGAGCAAAGATCCCAAGGAGCATTACCCTTTTACTAAACCAGTAAATCCCATAAATACCATAGACATGATCCCTGCTGTAATTAAACCAATGGGAGATCCTTGAAAAGGACGAGGTACTAGTCCTGCCGCAATTCTTTCTCGCATAGCTGTAAAGAGAATAAGCACTAAGGAAAATCCTATGGCTGCCCCAAAACCATAAACTCCGGATTCTACTAATCCATGACTTTCTTGCACATTGAGTAAGGCAACCCCTAAGACAGCGCAATTGGTGGTAATTAAGGGTAAAAAGATACCAAGAGTTCGATACAGTAGAGGACTGATTCTTCTTAATAGAATTTCAGTAAATTGCACCACAAAAGCAATGACAAAAATAAAAGTAAGGGTGCGTAAATACTCAATTTTTAAAGGTTGTAGTAGGTAGGTATCAATTAGGTAACTGCTCATAGCAGATAGGGTTAACACAAAAGTGGTAGCTAGCCCCATCCCTAGGGCGGTTTCTAGTTTTCGAGATACCCCCATAAAAGGGCATAACCCTAAAAATCTACTCAATACAAAATTATTAACAAAAATAGTACTGATTAAAATAAAACCATAGGAGTGATCCATCATTTTTTTACATTTATATATTCTTTTTGAAAATAAAGAATATCTGAGAGTTGAGCCACCATGGTAGTTGTGGGAATGGGGAATAATGCATAGATTCAATTTGGTATTGCCTGCTAATATATTTTTTTAATTCTCTGAAATCAAACCCTTTATGAGTAGGTTTTGGATTTGAAGGTCTATCAATAGTAAGACCGAATAATGATTTCAAAAATTCAAAAAAACTATACTCAAATTTTCTAAACAAAAATATTCGATTTAGTACTTTAGGTAAAAGTGATAATCCATACATGATAGGTACTGAAATTATTAAGATACCATTATCTTGAAGCACTCTATTTGATTCTTTAATAAAGCTCTCTAGCTCATATGAATAGAGGTGTTCGCAAACTTCAAATGCAGTAACTATGTTTTGGCTTTTATTGGATAATTCATCAAATGTACTAATAAACGTTATTCCACCTAGCTTACTCTCCCTAAGTTTCATGTATGGTTCAATAGCATAGCAATTAAGATCAGGATATTTTTTATATAGTAACTTTAAAAAATATCCTGTACCTGCACCAAAATCAGTAATATTTCCTAAGAGCTTGGAGCTTGGAGCTTGGAGCTTGGAGCTTGGAGCTTGGAGCGTATTTTAAAGTAAGCTGTAAGGAATTTTTAATTCGCATACGATGGGTAAACCTAGCAATTAAATTAGGACTATCTATAGTTTGCTTGTTGTAAGGAACTGTCTTATTCATTATGATTATGATTTCTTATTAAGTTATAGATATAGAGTTATTTTACTTGCATCCCCGGGGTTGCCCCTTCATCAGGGGTTAATAGAAAAATGTCCTTTCCCCCAGGACCAGCGGCGAGTATCATACCCTCTGAATTGCCAAAGCGCATTTTTCGAGGAGCTAAATTAGCCACCATCACCGTCAACCGTCCAATAAGCTGCTCTGGCTCATAAGCTGATTTGATTCCTGCAAATACTTGCCGTTTTTCTCCACCCAAGTCTAATTCTAAGCGTAAGAGTTTTTCTGCACCTTCTACGTGGGTAGCATTGATGATTTTAGCAACTCGGAGATCAATTTTTGCAAAATCTTCATAAGAAACCACCTCACTAATTGGATTCTCAGTCAGTGTGTTTTTATCTTTGGAGGAGTTAGGTATAGGAAGCGATTCAGTAGGTTTTTGAACAGCAATGCTTTCTTGGTTTGTATTATCAATAATAGAATTTTGGTTAGCTATATTAGAGTGATGAGTAAGGCGATAATGAAGTTTATAGTGCTCCTGAGTATTTGCCATAATTGCATCTATTTTCCCTGAATCTATTCGTACCATTAAGGGCTTAAAATCATGGATAGTATGCTTAAGTAGCGGGGTATGGACATCATTCCAAACTAAAGGAGGGATATTTAGAAAATTTCTTGCTTTTTTAACCGTAGTAGGTAATACAGGATCTAGATAAATCATGATCTGACGAAATAGATTAAGCCCTAATGTGCATATTTCTTCTACCTCTTTAGCCTTATCTTTATCTTTAATTAATACCCAAGGCTGCTTTTCATCAATATAGCGGTTTGCCTTATCAGCAAGTATCATAATTTCTCGCATCGCTGCATTATATTCTCGAGCCTCGTAGAGTTGTGCTATTTTTTCTTCAACTGCAGCAAATTCTTTAAATAGAAACTCATTAGGTAAACGATCAGAGAGCTGATAATTAAAGTGTTTATTAATGAACCCTGCACAACGGCTAGCAATGTTGACTACCTTACCTACTAAATCAGCATTTACTTTAGCAATAAAATCATCAAAATTTAAATCTAAATCTTCAATGCTACTATTGAGCTTAGAGGCAAAATAATAGCGTAAATATTCTGGGTTTAGATGATGTAAGTAGGTTCGAGCTGTGATAAAGGTGCCTCTGGATTTAGACATCTTTTTACCATTAATAGTTAAAAACCCATGGGCAAAAATCCCAGTAGGTAGACGAAATTTCGCTCCATGAAGCATGGCAGGCCAGAATAGAGCATGAAAATATAAAATATCTTTACCAATAAAATGGTAGAGCTCTGCTCTGCTCTCTAATTCCATAAAAGAATCAAAACTAAGCTCTTGCCGATCGCATAGCTGTTTGAGGCTTGCTAAGTAACCAATAGGAGCATCTAGCCATACATAAAAATATTTTCTTATTGTATCAGGGATAGCAAAGCCAAAATAAGGTGCGTCTCGAGAAATATCCCAGTCTTCTAACCCTGTTTTAAACCATTCATTGAGTTTATTAACTGCCTCTGGTTGGAAATTTTTGTTCTCTTCTATCCATCTTTTTAGGAAAGACTCAAAGTGGCTGAGCTTAAAAAAATAATGCTCAGATTCCCGGGTAACTGGTGTAGTCCCAGAAATTACAGATTTGGGATCAATAAGATCGGTTGGTGAATAAGTCGCACCACAAACCTCACAGCTATCTCCATATTGATCAAGAGCATGGCAGCGAGGACAAGTCCCTCGAATAAATCGATCAGGGAGAAAGAGCTGTTTTTCCTCGTCATAAGCTTGTTTAATAATGCGTGTAGTAATATGCCCCTTATCTCGATTACTTAAATAAATTTGCTCAGAGAGAGCTTTATTTTCAGGAGAGTGGGTACTAGCGTAGGTATCAAAGCTAATGGCAAATTCAGCAAAATCTGCTTGATGCTCTGCACTATAGCGGCGAATTAGAGCCTCTGGAGTAATTCCTTCATTTTGTGCCCGCAGCATAATCGGTGTACCATGGGCATCATCGGCACAAACATAATAACATTGATGCCCCCGCATTCGTTGGAATCGAACCCAAATATCAGTTTGGATATACTCAACTAAGTGACCTAAATGAATAGAACCATTGGCATAGGGAAGTGCACTAGTGACAAGTATTTTACGGGACATATTAGATTCACCAATTTAAATTTTTGAGTTTTCTTTAGGGCTGGATTCTTCTTGCTCTTGCACTATTTCTTCTAAACTTTCTTCATTATTTTGTGTATTTGCTTCTATTTTACGTGCCTCAGTTAAAGCACTGGCTACTAATCCTGCTGGGATAGTTACAATACCTACTCCAATGAGTAGAATAAAAAAAGTAAAAGCTCTCCCACCAGTAGTAATAGGATAAATATCTCCATAACCTACCGTAGTTAAAGTCACAATTGCCCACCAAGCACTATGAAAGATAGAAGAGAATACTTTAGGTTGTACTGGATTTTCAAAATAATAAATACCAGCAGAAGCAAGAAACAGGAAAATACCAGCTACAGTAAGAAAAAGAATTATCTCCTCTCTTGCTAATTTGTAGGCGATAGCAAATCGATTTAGTGCTTTATTATAGCGAACGAGTTTAAATGCTCTAAAAATTCTTAAGGCTCTAAAAGCTCTTAGGGAGAGCAGATGAGTAGAGTTATTAATAAGGAAAGGTAAGATTGCAAGTAAATCTATGATGCCATAAAAACTCAAAATATATCGGATTGGTTTTTTAGCTACATAGATTCTCAAGATATACTCTATGGTAAAGATGATGACTGAAATAGCTTCAATTTTTCTTAGGAGGTACTTTGTCTCTGGCGTATTATCGGGCAAAGTATCTATAGCATAGGCAAGGAGTGAAGAGAAAATAAGAAACTGAATAATGGAGTCAAAAATTCTTCCTCCTTTTGAAGTATGATCTTCTATGATATTACGCAGTTGAGATCTCATGGCTACACTAATTCGAAACGTAACAGGGTATTTAGAAGTAATTTATAATTACAAAAGATGTATTTTAAATACGTTTTAATTTTTTGTCTCACTTTACTAGATATATTTATTTTAAATTTGAATATAAAGAGCACAGTTTATTATGATAACCCAAGCCCAAATTGAAACTGCCCTAAAAAGTTATCAAGACCCCTACCTTAATCAAGATTTAATTTCCGCAGAAGCTATTGAAGATATTTTAATTGAATCTCAGAAAATTACGGTAAAAATTAAACTTGGTTTTCCTGCAAAAGGATATATCCCTACTTTAGAGCAAGCAATTAAAGAAAAACTTATTTCTCTAGCACCTGATTATAAAATTGAAATCATGATTACTTGGGAGATTGCATCTCATCAAGTACAACAGGGTAAGCCATTTCCTGATATAAAAAATATTGTTGCAGTTGCCTCTGGTAAAGGAGGAGTAGGAAAATCTACGGTAGCTGCTAATCTTGCCCTTGCTCTAGCAGTAGAAGGGGCCAGCGTAGGAATGTTAGATGCAGATATTTATGGTCCAAGCCAACCAAGGATGCTGGGGATTCAACAACGCCCCCATGTGGTGGACGGTAAATCTATGGATCCCGTTATTAATTATGGCATTCAGATTATGTCTATAGGATTTTTAATAAATGAAGAAGATCCCATGATTTGGCGCGGGCCTATGGTAACTTCCACATTACAACAGATGCTGCAAGATACTAATTGGCGGGGGATTGATTATTTAGTTGTAGATCTTCCTCCGGGTACTGGGGATATTCAACTCACCCTATCCCAAAAAGTGCCTGTCAGTGGGGCAGTGATTGTCACTACCCCACAAGATATTGCTCTTTTGGATGCTCGTAAGGGGCTTAAAATGTTTGAAAAGGTCAATATCCCTGTTTTAGGCATTGTAGAAAATATGAGCCTTCATATTTGTAGTCAATGTGGTCATGAAGAGGCAATTTTTAGCGAAGGGGGTGGGGCACAAATGGCAGCTCAATATAATGTACCTTTATTAGGTGAACTCCCTTTGGATAAGAGAATTAGGGAAGATGCAGATAATGGCTACCCCAGCGTAGTTACTGATCCTGAAGGAAGGATTGCCCAAACATTTAGAGAAGTAGCACGGAGGATAGCAGCGCAACTTTCTCTAAGAAATAAAGATTCTCGGACTCAAGCACCGCAAATATCCATTGAAGATAATTAATAAATAAGTATTTTCATATTCTTGTAAATTACTTATGCTAAGCTAATTTGATTTAGTATAGAAAGAACATAGAATAAATGATTGATTTACATTGTCACATCTTACCTGAAATTGATGACGGCGCACCTGACTTAGAAACAGCTCTAGCTATGGCTAAAGTAGCTACTGGAGATGGTATTACCACTACTGCATGTACCCCTCATATTTACCCTGGTCTTTATGACAATACGGTAGAGGGAATTAAAGAGGCAATAGAAAAATTACAGCAACAATTTATATTCGCTGGAATTGAACTCAAATTAGTGCTTGGGGCAGATATACAAATTACGCCTGATCTAAGGCAAAAACTGCAGGATAAAAGAGTACCTACTTTGAATGGATCTCGTTATTTTCTCTTTGAACCACCTCATCATGTACACCCTCCTGGGTTTGCTGATCTAGCATTTAACGTAGCTGCCCATGGTTATGTCCCAATCATTACTCATCCAGAGCGCCTCACTTGGGTAGGAGATCACTATTCAGTATTTAAGGACTTAGCCTTAAAAGGAACTTGGATTCAAATCACTGCAGGGAGCTTAACCGGTCGATTTGGTAAAAGTGCTCAGTACTGGGGAGAAAAAATGTTGGATGATGGGCTGGTCCATATCCTAGCTACTGATTCCCATGGAGTAAAAAAACGACCTCCCCTACTAGGGGAAGGAATGGTTGCTGCAGAAAAATGGGTGGGCGATCAAGAAGCAAGATATTTAGTAGAAGATCGTCCCCAAGCTATTCTCAACAATCAATCTCCTGATTCTATTCCTAAAATTCCAGCTCTATTAGGAACAGGTTCCACAAAAATAAAAAAGAAAGGCTTATTTTCATGGCTAAAATCTGGATAATATTTTATTTGCCTCTATCGTTTTTTAGATTTTAACTTATCTATACTTAGCTTAATATAATAGGTCAGTTAGAGTTAAGCAGCAATTTTTTATGGCTATTCTAAAAATAATTTAAATGAATCACGAGGAACAATCTTCCCACCCCGCCTCTAACGTTTCTTCCTCAGGTAATTTTATTACCGAGCGAGATCTTTCCTCTTTTGCCCTTTCCCATGGAGGAATACACCCACAAGAGGATGAGGATGAAATCCATCTCTTTGAGCTCTGGCATATTTTAGTCCGCCGTAAATGGACCATATTTGTTTTCTTTCTAGTGGTGACTATTATTGGCATGACCGCAAGTTTTTTAATGACTCCTATTTATCGATCAGGGGTGACCTTGCTTATTGATCCAGAAGGACAAAACATTACTAATTACCAGGATGTCACGCCTACAGAATCGGCTGCCTCTCGTGATGATTTCTATCAAACCCAATATGGACTCTTAAAGAGCTATAGCTTGGCAAAGCGAGTATTTCAAGAACTTGAGCTTGCTGATCACCCCTTATTTGCAAAAAAAGAACCTTCTCTAATCGGGCAGTTAAAGGGGTTTATCAAAAACTTAGGAAAAGAAAAAGATGCAGATGAGGAGAAAGATGAAGATTTAGCCACCGAAAAATTAGTCACAGAGTTTCAAGAAGGATTTACTATTGCCCCAGTTAAAAGCTCTAGATTAGTGGAAGTTTACTATGATAGCCCTGATCCAAAGCTCTCGACTCAAGTAGCCAGTGCTCTTTCTCAAGCTTTTATTAATACTAGCTTGGAACGACGCTATGAAGCCAGTGCTTATGCTCGAGATTTTTTAAAAGATCGGCTACTACAAATTAAAGCTCGATTGGAAGAGGCAGAGGAAAAACTGGTGGAATATGGTAATAGCCATGAAATTATTGATGTGGGAGAAAACCAATCTCAAGTTGCTAATGAATTACAAAAAATTACCCTATCCCTTGCCCTTGCCAGAGAATCCCGAGCTAAAACGGAAGCCACTTATCAGCAAATGCTAAAGACCAACGATAAAGGGTTATCTCGTATTTTACAGGATCCAATGATCAGAGATTTACAGGAAAGCTTAGCAAAAATTGAAAATGAATATGCAGAAAATCTCAATATCTATAAGCCAGATTATCCTAAAATGGTACAACTTAGAAAACAGGCTGATAAATTAAAGGAACAAATCCAAGAGAGCGTTCAGGACATAAGGTCAGCAATTACTGCTGATCGGGGAGAAGCTATTGTACTAGAGCAAACCTTAGAAGAAAAATCCCAAGAGATCAAAGCAGAAATTAAAGATTTAGCACGAAGAAACATTCAATATCAAGTACTAAAAAGAGAAGCGGATACCAGCCGTCAGCTGTATGAAGGACTCCTTCAACGATACAAAGAAGTAGGAGTTTCTGGTGGAATAGGATCAAATAATATCTCTGTGGTAGATCCGCCTAAGATTCCTATTGATCCCTATAAACCTAAAATCACTTTAAATACCTTACTTGCCATGTTCCTTGGGCTTTTTGGCGGCATCGGGCTAGCATTTTTATTTGAGCATCTAGATGATACATTGAAACACTCAGAGGAAATTGAAAAGGCACTTGGGTTACATACTCTAGGTATTATTCCCTTAATTAATACTAAAGAACTTCCTGAAGGACAATCTCTTGCTCTGATTAATATATTGGATAAACGATCGGCTTTGGCAGAGTCCTACCGATCTTTACGTACTGCATTGCAGTTTGCAACCCCTACAGGGGCACCTAAGAAGTTGCAAATGACCAGTACTAGCCAAGGAGAGGGAAAAAGTACTTCAGCGGTAAGCCTTGCTATTCATTTTGCTCAAGCAGGACAAAAAACATTGATTATTGATGGGGATTTACGTAATCCTTCGCTACATCGTATTTTTGAAATGGATAATAGTACAGGACTCACCAACTATTTAGCTGGAAACTTTAGCCCAGCAGAGATTAGTCAAGGGACAATTGTACCTAATCTTTTTGTGATTACCTCAGGTCCTCTTCCTCCTGATCCTGCAGAGTTACTAGGGAGTGCTAAAATGATGTCCTTACTCTCCATTGCTCAAGAAAAATTCGACCATATTATTATAGACAGTCCCCCAGTATTAGGATTGGCAGATGCATTAATCATAGGTAATCTAGTGGAGGCTACATTATTTGTCATTGCGGCAGGGCAAACACGAAAAGCTTTTGCCCAAGGAGCATTGAAGCGATTAAAGGCTGGAAAAAGTAAAGTAATTGGGAGTATTTTGGATAAATTTGATGGTAAAAACCATGGTTATGGTTATAGCTATGATTATGGTGGCTATCATTACTCTTATGGTGCAGACAAGACCTATGATTATTTACCTGCTGATCATAAATTCGAATAAATTACATCGTATTTTAAATGCCTAAAAAACGGCATACTATTGCCGATTTACTGCTTGCAGTTTATCAAAACCCACTTCAATATCAGGATCAATTAAAAAAAGGTTCTTTGCCAGAGCCTTTTATTGATGTGTTGCGCTTGGGAGCAAATAAGGAAATTCAACTAGATTCTCGTAAAACTGTTAGTTTAGAAACCATTCAAAAAGCAGCACTTTTTTATATTGAACAGGCCTGTTTAAACCAAGATCAGGATCTTTATCGAATTTTAGGATTTAATGGATCTGCCTCTGTCTCTGATCTTCAAAAGCATTACCATTTACTCATGCTGGTTTATCATCCAGATAGGGCAAAAGAGCGCACAATTTGGGGGGAGAAATATGCTACTCGGATTAATAATGCTTACCACCAACTGAAAAATAAACAAAAGAGCGATCAGAAACTCCACAACAAATCAGCAAAAAAAGAAGCTTACCTCTATAAATCTATAGTAAATAAAGAAAAAGAAAATAGAGTATTGCTCTATCTTATTCAAAAATTTCCAATAGGTATCCGCTATTTACCCCATATTATTCTGTGGGGTAGTATTGGATTGACCTTCACTCTTATCAGTTTTGCTTGGTACGAAAAAAAAGCAAGAGAAAGTAACCCTGTATCCTTTCAGCAGGAAAATAAAGTGCTACTGAAAAAAGATCTATTTAGAGAAAAATTAATTGAATTTGAAGAAAAAGAAAGAAAAAATTTGATGGAATTAGAATCACCTTTAATTAAATCTCTTAATTCAGAGAATTCATTAGATAAAAATGAAAAAAATAAATAGAAATAGAATGTTAAATAAAAATTTATAGAATACCTTTCTATTATTTCTTACCAGATATGATTATAGCTAGGTTTGGTTTTCAGCTTCTACATTGGACTAAATTATTAATTATAATAATTATAGTATCTATGCTTGCTTGGCACATTCTAGCGGTAAATCTAGGAGAGTATTATGCTGATAAAGATCCCAAAAAATCACTAGAGTGGAATAGTAAGAATCCCCTTGCCCTTAGAAATCGTGCCAGTCAATTGCTAGAGAGCGATCCAAATCAAGCAGTACGGCTACTAGAAAAATCGATTTGGCAAAATCCTGTAGATGCTAGATCTTATCTTATGCTTGGGTTGCTTCGAGAAAAAGCTGGAGATTTCTATTCTGCCCGAAAACTCGTTAACACTGCTCTAAATTTAAGCCCAAGACAATGGCCCCTACGACTAGAGGCAGCTGGTTTTTGGATAAGACAACAACAGCCAGAACTAGCGGTAAAAAGCTGGAATGTAGCTTTGCAAATGAAACAAGGGCTTTCTAAAGAAATCTTCCCTTATTTACTCAATATTGCTCAAAACCCCAATACTATAGAAGTGTTTGAACCTATTGTACGCTATACCCCAAATTGGTGGTCTAACTTCTTTATTTATGCTACAGAAAATGCAACTCGTGCTGAAGTTTTAAATAATTTATATCATATGAAACGCGAATTAAGTTTACCCTCTAAGAGGGAGCGTAACGCTTTTGTAACTCGATTACAGGAAGAGGGATATTGGACAGCAGCTTATGAAGTTTGGCTAAATGGTCTAAATAAAAATGAAAAAAAAGTAATAAATACTCCTTTTAATGGGGGATTTGAAATTCCTTTAGAATATACAGGAGGAGGGTTTGATTGGAGCTTTCTTCAACCTAAAGGAGTGAAAATTAGTACAGCTGCTACTTACGGTATAGAGGGAGGATCTGCACTACGTATTACGTTTTCAGGAAAAAGAGTTCAATTTCGCCACTTTACCCAGCCTATGTTATTACCTGTTGGGCATTACGAAATGCAAGGAAAGGTGAGATTAGATAATTTAGAAACTGCTAAAGGAATGCAGTGGAAAATGTATTGTATTGCCCCAGAGTGGAATCAAATTGGAGAAAGTCAGCGATTTATAGGTGCTAATTCATGGCAGCTATTTAATTTTTCTTTTTATATACCTGATGACAAGAGCTGCGAGGTTCAATTACTTCGCTTGGAATTGTTGGGTCATGCACCTGCTGATTTTGCGATTAAAGGAACAATTTGGTTTGACTCTTTAGCAATTAGACAGGTTGAAGAAGAAAATATTAATTAATATTAATAGTATACTGTCATTATCAGTGTAAAATATATGCTGATCCTACCACTAAAAAGTGGCATAGTTGGCTTGTAAAGTATAAAAGCTTATAAGTTATTTTCAAATGATAATCTTACCATTAAGGGTATATGTATTATGAATATAAAAAACCAAACTATTTTAATCCTAGCATTAGGTATTGGTATCAATTTTTCTGCCCAAGCTCGTTCAAATATGGGGTTTTTCCAATCTGGCGGTCATAGCAGTACGTTTACGCCTGGATCTTTTTCCTCTCTAACTGCCCAGAGTTTTTCTGGGGTTGCAGGAGTGAGAAATGGTTTAGTTTTACAAAGTTTTTCAGGCGGCACTACAAGTGTGAGTAGCATATTTACAGGTAACCCCTCTTTTGTAAATCAAGGCAGTGGACCTAACTTTCAATTTGCGGGTTCAGGTAACTCCTTTAATTCTAGCTTTAATACCACTATCGTTAATAATTATATAAATATATATTATAATCAAACATTTAACTTCAATAACGTATCTTTTAACAATAGTCCTATTATAAATGGACGGGGTAATAATGTTGTTTACCATGGACATCATCCATATACACCTTCCAGTCCTGATGGAAGTGCCTAATAAGATAGGATGATCAATTATGAATAATGCTAGATCAGCCTACCCTAGAACAAGGGAAAGTAATACATTATGGCTATGCTTAGGGGCAATTATTTTATTTGCCCCTTTGTTCCGTGCAGGCATTCAGCCATTACCTCTCATGACTCTTGAATTGATGGCCCTAGCGTTACTTACCCTAACTTGGTTAGGGCAAAAAAAAAACAAAAGATAACCTTTTCTGAAGGAGCTATCCTCACAGGGATAGCTCTTGTTCCTTTAATTCAACTGATTCCACTGCCCATAGAAATCCTTTCAAAGCTTTTCTCGGGTAGATTTTTTTATTTTGAAGGTATTTCTCACACTTTAAATCAAGATAATATTTCTAACCGCTGGCACTCTATAGCCCTTATTCCTAGTGCAACAGAGCTTGCTTGGCTTACATTACTTCCGCCCATTGCAGTTTTTATTTCTACCCGATATATCACAAGCCAGCAACTTAAAAAGCTAATCTATTTATTTTTAGGTATCGTTTCTTTTGAAGCCATTCTAGGCTTAATTCAATATGGTGAAGGATCAGAGAATCCCTTCAGACTAGGCAATGAGTATTATAACGATAGTGCAGTAGGTACTTATATAAACCGCAATCACTTGGCAGGCTTGTTGGAAATGGCATTACCAGTGGTTTTAGCCATATTAATCGCAGTGATTAAAAGAAACCCTAAGATAAGAGCTAAGACAGAGGGAAGATGGTATCAACTTCTTTTACGCTGGAGTAATAACCAAGGTAATTATTTCTTACTTTGTTTTACCATAGCTATTATTATTCTATTAGGTACAATTTTCACCCGATCCCGCACTGGGATTATGTTAGTGATGCTTGGATTAATTTTAAGTTTTTTTGTTTTTATCCGAAAAATAGACTTAAAAAAACTCTACGGCACGGCTGGTTTTATTATTTTTTCTAGCCTAATTTTCGCCTTTGAGATTGGTCTTACACCTATTTTTAATCGTTTTGCCGTAATAGATGAGAACATGGAAAAAGGTCGTGGGCTAATTTATTCTGGTACTTTACAGGCTATTAATGAATTTTTCCCTTTTGGCAGTGGGGCTGGCAGTTTTGCTGAAGTCTTTCAGCGATTTCAGCCTATTGATTTTACAGAAGGCTATGTGCATCGAGCTCATAATGACTATTTAGAATGGATTTTAGTAGGGGGGTTACCTGCTGCCATTTTGATTGTTGCTAGTTTTGTTGTATATGGTCGAAGATGGATTAAAATTTGGCAGTGGGGGCAAGAATCAATTTTCTATTTTATTCAAATCGGAGCAGGTATTGGCACACTACTATTATTACTCCATACTTTTGTAGATTTTAATCTTCATATTCCGGCGAATGCTATTTTCTTTGCGTTTTTACTCGGAGTATTTTTCTATCCGTTAGAGCAGCAGCAAATTCATAGCAAAAAAAATAAACCCACTGCCTCTTTACCCTATTATCCGCCTAAGCCTAAAGAGATTCCTAAAGAAAATTTAACTAATCCGTTTGATTAGATAGTGGACATCTCTATGCTTGATGTTCAGCATCTGCAAATAAAATTTGTTAAAGGCATCAATTATCTAAAGCAAAATATTTCAGATCTATGGCCAGTATATATATTTGGTTCTCAAGTAACAGGAAAGACATGGAAAGAAAGTGATATAGATTTAGCCGTACTCGCACGCCAACCCTTAGAGAAATTATATCGCTATGAACTCCAAGAAGCACTCATTGAAATATTCAACCAAGAAGTAGATTTAGTGGATCTAAAACCAGCCTCTACCGTATTTCGTATGGAAATTATCAGCAAAGGACAGCGATTATTTGTTGCAGATTCTGTATTAATAGATGTGGAATTATTTGAAGATCGAGTTTTTCTAGATTATGTACAACTTAACGAAGATCGAGCAGGGATTTTAGCAGATATTTGTCAACGAGGCAGTATTTATTAATGGATGATGTCATCCTAAACAAAGTAGCTATTATTGAACGGTGCTTAAGGAGAATTAAAGAAGAATATGATGGCTATGAAGCTGATCTAGAAACAAATTTCACTCGCCAAGATTCCATTGTGCTGAACTTACAACGGACTTGTGAAGTAGCCATTAGCCTAGCAATGCACCTTACCTCAAGAGAGTAGAGATGGATTTGAACTGCTTTATCAGGCAGAAATAATCGATGAAAGGCTATGCCAGCAAATGAAAAAAATGGTAGGGTTTCGCAATATTGCAGCCCATCAATACGAAAAGTTAAATCTATTAATAATTCGTCATATTGTTGAAAATCGCTTAAATGATTTTCTAAAATTTACCCAAATTGTTTTACAGCAGACAAAAAAATAGTCACTCTGATGCGGCTTCAGCCTAAAGAAATAAGTGCAATAAAGCAAGCAGTCGAAGCTGTTATTGGATCAGATGCGAAAGTATATTTATTTGGATCCAGAACCGATGATACTCAACTTGGAGGAGATATTGATTTGCTGGTAGAGGTGAATAGAATGGCTGATTCTTCCACTCGCTTAGATCATCGAATTAAACTAAAAACCCAACTCTATCAGCTCATCGGTGAGCAGAAAATCGACTTAGTAATAAATTATACCAACACACCTGAAACTGCCTTTCAAAAAAGTATTAAGAAAAATGCTCTTCTTTTATGAACAGTATTCTAGAAGAAAAATATCATCTACTTACTGAACCTTATAAAATTGGCGAAAGAAGTGCTGTAGTACTTCGATATTCCTATGAAAAAATTAATCCATCTAAACTAGGTAGTAATACTGATTCAGATTTTTTAGAAACCCAAGAAGCATTAGCAGCTCGTTTTGCTAGATTAACTGACATTTAAACTCGAAGGATATTTAGAGCAATTGCTGCTATTGAATTTGCGGATGTTCAAAGATTTTTGGATCTATTAAATTTTATGGAAAAACTTAAAATTATAGATTCAAGCCAGCAATGGGTTGAAATTAAAGAACTACGAAATATTATTGTGCATGAATATGAGGTTGATGATTTATTAAATCTATTTAATAAAATATATAGCTATGTACCTATATTATTTGATACTCTAAACCAAGTAAAAAATTATTTATCAAGTACTAAGATGAATAAATGAAAGTAAAAAACTATGAAAATACTTTATCTTTCTTCTAAGAATGTAGTGACAAGTGATAGTTAGTTATAGGTTATATGGATAATATTTAATTGTTTCTATGACAGAGGTGATTCTTATATGATACAGATTCAATTGCTTATCTTTACTGTATTTTTAGTATTAATCTCTAGTGCTTCATCTTCATCCGCACCACTTGATAGTGCTAAAAATAAATTAAGACAGGAACAAAGCCAGAAACTTAGCTTTAATAAGGCTCCTTACTGGGTTCAACTTAGATCTAATCACCATCTTGATGATCAAGTAGTAACATTTTTAACTGAAAATGCCTCAATCATTATATTAAATAGTAAAATTAATGACCCTATTGATTATTACCAATTATCTACAATAGTAAATCGCTTACACCAAGCTAATTCATCATTACCTGTATTACTTTACACTTGGGTAAGCCATTATATTCCTACTAATCATACTACTAGTGATGAAATGATGGGTTGGCTACAAAAACATCCTGAACTGCATGTTTTCTCTCCTGAAGGAAAGCCAATGGAATATTATGGAGATGTAACAAAACTAGAATATCGTAGTCATGTGGTGGATGGCGTTACTAACATAATAAAACAAATTAATGCAGATGGAATTGCAGTTGATCTTGCATTTCGTACTCTTAAATTTCGCCCTATACCACTTACTCGTTTATGCAAAAAAAATGCTGAGCTTTGTGATCAGTACCCTGATGGTATGGATAATATTTTTAGTGAGGTCAAAAAATCACTGGGATCAAAATTATTATTATATAATGGTCTATGGAATTTTGGACCAGGGATGATAGAAGATCAGCTAAAACTACTTAAGTATGCTGATATAGTAGCTATAGAATTTTTTGGATTAAATCTAGTAGAAAAAGAACGAAAACATACCTTTAGTGAAGATATTCTTCCTTATCTTCAAGTTATAAAAAATCTACCAGCAGACAAGAAAGTATTAGCTTTTGGTCGAGGATTTGAATCCTACACTGATTATAGAGAAGATTATCTCTGGCAACGCTATCTTTATTGTGCGTACCTTCTTGGTAAACAAGAGAATACCTTTTTTAAGTATCACACCAGCTTTTCAGCACCAGCATATATAGGTAGATCTGGTGGACTAGATACTTATGCAGATTGGCAAATCGATCTGGGTAATCCTGAAAAGGAATATCAAATTAAAGATGGATTATATTTTCGCAAATTTGATAAAGCCCTTGTAGTTGTTGCCCCAGATGATGGGAAAGAGGGTAAATTAACTTTAGATACGCCGTTATATACTCCAGAAGGTAAAGAAGTTTCAGGAGAAATAAAGATTCCTCCTGGAACAGGAGAAATATTACTTAAAGAAAAGAGAGCAGCTACTACTGATTTAGTAGTAATAGATTCACATAACCTTAGCTTATTCAAGGATTGGCAGAAATCAGAGATTATTAAAGATGATAAAAATCTCTCCTACGTAAAACTATCATCTACTCCAAAAAGTATGGAAGGGGAACATGATTTATTATTGAATCTAGATCGTTTTTTGAATTCTCCTAGCATTCTAAATCTAAACATTCGTTTTCGAAATTCGGATGCTAAGGCATTGTTGGTTGCTGAAGTGGATGATCCAAAGCATAATACCGGCTTAGTTGTTATCGAAGTAGCCTCTAAATCAGAAGAATTACCTGCGGATTATATTGCATCTCCAATATTATTTAGAACGCCATTTTCCTCGAAAATAGTTGCCAAAAAGCGATGGCCTTATATCCCTGGACCATTATTGACTACTGTACAATGGCACAAATTAAAATTAGATGGTAATAAGCTTTTATTACACTATAAGTTTAAACGTTGGAGTCATGTACGCTTTGTTGGCGATGTAGATTTAATGCAGGTATCTGTTTCTTCAGATTAAGATGATTTTAGAAAATAATCTTCTGAAACTAGTTCGCTCTTTATCTAGGAATTTACTCAGTGTAGGAATAATACTACCTCTTGGTCTTGGTACTAATTTCCTAATGAATCTTGTATTAGCTCGTACAATGCCAGTTGCCAGTTTTGGTGTTTTTAGTTATGTACTCACTCTGGCAAATACAATCGCACTAGGAACTTCTCTTGGGTTCTCAACAAGTATGATGCGATTTATCCCAGAGTATCAAATAAAGAACGAGTTTAGCTTATTAAATGGATTAATAACTATAAGTTTTAAACTAATTGTTATTAGCTCTATATTGATAGGTTCAATACTTTTGCTGCTATCATGGCTATTGCCATCTGAAAATCTATATGCTCAATATTTTATTTATACCTCCCTATTAATTATTCCATTAACAATTGATGTATGGCGAGAAAGTAGTGTACGTGGATTACATCAAATAGCAAAAGCTATTCTTCCTCGTCAAGTTCTATTACCAGCGATTATACTGTGTTTTACTCTTTTGTTTAAATTCAGCTCTGAAAATAGTTTATTAGTTTTCTATTTTTTTATACTTTTTTTTTTAGAAATTATAGCACTTTGGCAATTTTGGAATCTATTACCAATAAGTGCTAAAACACAGCCTCCTTTATATGAAACTATGTTTTGGCTTAAAACCTCTATTCCTATGGGAGTATCAGGATTAATTCGATTAGGAATAAATCGCTGGGATATTTTATTAGTAGGAACTTATTTAGGAATGGAAGAGGCTGGAATCTATACAGCTGCTGCTTATATCTCTTTACTTGTTAGTTTAGCTATGAGAATTTTAAATTTAGTATGCGGTCCTCTTATCTCTCAGATTTATCATAATAAACAAATTCAAACGTTACGATTGATTATGAATTTTTCTATATCTTTTGGTGGGATAATTGGAGGTTTTTTCTTAGGATTTGCTTTCATGTTTTCTGATAATATTCTCTCTTTTTTTGGTGAGGGGTATCAAAAAGCTGATACTGCACTAAAAATCTTAGCAGTAGGGCAATTTATTAATTTAATTACTGGACCAGCAAGCTTACTATTACTTATGGCTGGATATGAAAGATCCGAATCCAGTGCGGTGCTTTTATCTGGAATACTTAGTATTATCCTTGGCGTAATTTTAATACCACAATATGGTATCAATGGTGCTGCTATAACTACCGCAATTACAATTAGTATAGGAAGGATTTTTATTTATATAAAATATAAAAGTCTAATTTTCAGACTAGGTCAAAATCTTTAACTTAATTCTTTAACTATGAATCATCTTTACACCAAATATCGACAATTACGCTATGAAATGCGTTGTATTATTTCTCTTTTTCCTAGTATATTCCTACCTATAGCCAAGCTAAGAGGCTATAGCCTTGATAGAGCACAGCCAGTCTCATTAGGTACAGATCTAGTCATAGAAAGTTTTCCTAGAAGTGGAAATACTTTTACCTACTTTGCAATACAGTCAAGCCAACCTGTGCCGCTGCAAATAGCTCATCATTTTCATGCTCCTGCTCAAATTATTGCTGCTGTACGATGGAAAAAACCAGCTTTAGTTATTATTCGAAATCCTATTGATTCTATCTGCTCACTTATACAGCGAGATGTGCAAGGTGAAAATTTAATCACACCAAACCAAGCTTTTAGGAACTGGATTCGTTTTTACGAATCTATTTTTGAGTATCGTTATGGATTTGTAGTAGCTACATTTAATCAAATTACGACCGATCTAGGACAAGTAGTACAACGAATCAACAATCAATTTAATACGCAATTTTATCAATTCCAACATAATAAAGAAGGTGTTGAATCTTGCTTTCAAAAAATCGAAGAGCATGAGAAGAGGATTTTTGGTGAAGATATTGAAAATAGTACTGCAAAACCAACGCCTAAACGGGTAGATAATAAGGGCTATATTCTTCAAAAATTGAATAGTAATAACTACAATGAAATTCATATGAGAGCTAATAATGTATATGCTCAATACGCCAGCCTTGCTGGAGATCCATCATATGAATAAAGAGTTACCTAAGATTATTATGATAGGAGCTTTTCCACCGCCAATTCATGGTATGGCAATGATAAATAGTGCTGTACAAGAGCATCTAGAAAAAATAGGGTCTACTCCTACTGTAATTAATCTAGCGGCATCCAGCCTTAGTAAGTCATTTTTTACTAAGTTAAAGAGGATGTATAGAGTATTTGTAGGGCTTATACAATTCATGTGTATGAAGGATCTACAAAATAAAATTCTCTACATGAGTATTTCTGGCAGGTTTGGACAAATTTATGAAATATTATTCTTATTAGTTGCTCGGTTACAAAAAATAAGAATATTTCTACATCATCATGCTTTTACCTACTTAGAAGAGTATAGTTTGCTTACACAAATGCTTTTTAAGGTTTCTGGAAATTGTACGCATATCACTCTATGTTCTGGTATGGCATCGCAACTTAAAGCATTATATCCTGGTAAATATACAGTTATTTCTGTATCTAATATTGTTCATTTTCTTAATGAAATATCTTCTGTACCCCGTACTCAATTACAAACGATCGGTTTTCTTAGTAATATTTCAGAAGAAAAAGGAGTTTTTGAATTTTTAGATTTAGTTAAATTATGCGAGGAAAATAATCTCCCTATAAAAGCTAAATTAGCTGGCCCTTTCCAGGATAAAGAAACGGAGTTGAAAGTTAAAGATCGGCTAAAAGCACTGCACACTATTGAGTGTATAGGTCCTCAGTATGGTAAAAATAAAGAATTATTTTTTAATTCTATTGATGTATTAATTTTTCCTAGCCATAATGAAGCAGAACCACTTATTATTCATGAAGTTATGCAGCATGGAATTCCAGTCATTACTTATAACCATGGATGTATTTCTGAAATTGTTGATGCTAAGTATGGGTATGTTATTGCCTCGCACGAGGAGTTTGTATCACTAGCTTTGAAACAAATTAAGGAATGGCTTGCTCATTTAGATAAATTTCAAGCAGCTTCTATAGCTACTAAAATACAATTTAATTACCTATATCAATCAAATATTGATTGTTGGAATCGGTTAATAGCAAATTTTTTTGAGAAAGAGATTAGTATATAGCTCTAAGCTAGAGATTTTATGCCTTCAGAAGTGCAGAACTTAGCTAAATTTCATATTCCTGATCATTTCCGTGGTAAACCTGCTTGGTTTGTCCAGATATGGTGGCTGGTAGAATCTTCTCTATTTCGCCACTCTCCACAATTTATGTATGGTTGGCGATGCTATTTGCTTAAATTATTTGGGGCAAAAATAGGTAAAAATGTAAAGATTCGACCGACTGCAAGTATTACCTACCCTTGGAAGGTTTCAATTGGAGATAATTCTTGGATAGGGGATGAAACTGTTTTATATAGTCTTGGAGATATTGAGATAGGAAGTAATACCGTTATTTCTCAAAGATCTTATATTTGTACAGGCAGTCATGATTACAAGCTACCTACATTTGATATTTTTGCTAGAAAAATCACTATTGAGTCAGAAGTATGGGTAGGAACAGATGTATTTATTGCCCCAGGAGTAGAAATAGGATTTGGTACCGTTGTAGGTGCAAGGAGTTCAGTATTCAATACTCTACCTCCAATGAAAATTTGTATAGGAAGCCCAGCTAAGCCGATTACAAATCGTATGTCTACTTAATTATCTATGGTTTTGGCGATTAGTATTGTATTTATAATAATTATGGTTTTATTGTTTCTTCTTATAGCGAAGAAGAAACGACTATACTTTACTTTTTGGTCCCCAGTACATGGAGTTCCCATAATTTATGGACTAATCGGATCTTTAGGATACTTTTATTATCAATATAATGATGAGTATTTAGGTGGTTTTTATGATGTAGGAGTCTACGATTCAGAACTAATAGAGGGGCTATCTGTTTTTTTTTCTCTATTAGTTTTTTTTTAATAGGTGCATCAATTTATCTTTTTTTATCTAAAAAAATAAGAGAGTATAAATCTACAGATAAATTCAGTGCACTAAAAAAGATATCAGACTTTAATAAAAAATATCATAATAAATTATATCGTCACAGTTTTAGTACTTTATTTATTCTTTCTCTACCGATATTTTTGATTATTTTAGGTAAAGGTCCACAGAATTTTCTTTTAAATCATGAATATTTAATAACAGAAAATCACCGTACTATAATTATAGGCTTGACGTTATCACTCCCGTCAGTTTTTATTCTAGGCACTTTAACATATGAAAGAAATTCAATTGTTTGGCGTTTATCTTGTATATCGTTATTAATAATTTATCTACTGGCTTTTTTAAGCTTATCAACTCGCCGAATTGTGATTTTATTTGCGTTTTATATAGTAGGATCTACTTTAGGGAAAGCAAAACCAAAAACAATTTTTCTATTAATTTTATTCTTCATATTATCTTTACCACTATTAATACATATCCCATTGAAACTCAGAGGAATGCCAAATCAGGGGCTTATGGCTATTCCATCTAATCTAACATCTATATTAATAGATGATAATGGTAGTTTATATTTTGATTATGTTAATAATCTTATAAGGAATACAGCTTTTGGTGTTCCACTTACAGCTTATATGAAAAATAGTGCACCTCTTCCAAAGACACTTCTTATTATTGGTATAAATCCATTACCTTCTTTTATTACATTACCTGGGTTACCTGATTGGAAGCAGGTAAGGGAATCTTTATACATTAAAGCATTTGTTCCTTACGGTACACTCGGAGAACTCGTAAACTATGGCTGGGTATGGCTTTTTTTCTATTATTTTTTTGTTGGCGTAATAGCTACTTGGGTAGATATTAAACTTCGTATATATAAGGAAAATCGTAAACGTTTTGGTTTTTTCATAAGTAATGGTCTTCTATTCTTGTTTGCTCTTTCATCAACCGAGTATCCTCTACGCTCTTCAACACGATTACTTTATTATGCAGTAGCTATTGCTCTCTTATGGCGATTTTTATGTAGAATACGGATAAAGCCTAGGATTTAACTAAAAAATGAAAAAAGCACTACTTACCGGTATTACAGGTCAAGATGGAATGTACTTGGCTGAGTTGTTACTCAAAAAAAACTATGAAGTTCACGGAATTAAACGGAGGGCTTCCCTTTTTAACACCGATCGAATTGATCATCTCTATCAAGATCCCCATGAGGCAAAACGGCGGTTTATGCTTCATTATGGGGATTTAACGGATGCCACCAACCTCATTCGTATTATTCAAGAAGTACAGCCCGATGAAATTTATAATTTAGCAGCTCAAAGCCATGTAGCTGTTTCCTTTGAAACTCCAGAATATACTGCAAACTCTGATGCTTTAGGCACTTTGCGAATTTTAGAGGCGATTCGTATTTTAGGGTTAGAAAGTAAAACTAAATTTTACCAGGCTTCTACTTCTGAGTTATACGGAAAAGTGCAAGCTATTCCTCAAAATGAATCCACCCCTTTTTATCCCCGATCTCCTTATGGAGCAGCAAAGCTTTATGCTTATTGGATTACGGTAAACTATCGGGAAGCCTATGGCATGTATGCTTGCAATGGGATTTTATTTAACCATGAATCACCAGTACGAGGGGAGACTTTTATTACCCGTAAAATTACGAGAGGATTGGCACGAATTGCTTTAGGATTACAAGATTGTCTTTATGTAGGTAACCTTGAAGCAAAACGAGATTGGGGGCATGCGCAAGATTATGTGATTGCCCAATGGCTGATGTTACAGCAAGAAATTCCAGAAGATTATGTGATTGCTACTGGATTGCAGCACTCGGTGCGAGATTTTATCACTCAAGCGGCAAGTATTTTAGGGATTACAATGGCTTGGCAAGGTCATGGAACTGATGAAATAGGGATAGTAGAGGCAGTTTCTGGCAAAACTCAAGAGTTAGATACTATTAAGACTGGACATACACTTATTCAAGTTGATTCACGCTACTTCCGCCCTACGGAAGTAGAAACGCTTCTTGGGGATGCGAGTAAAGCAAGAGAAAAATTAGGATGGGAGCCAAAAATCTCTTTTAGTTCCTTAGTAGAAGAAATGGTGATGGAGGACTTAAAAGCTGCTCAACGGGATGAGCTTTGTCGCCAAGAGGGTTATCGTACTTTTAACTATTTTGAGTAGTTATTTCTCTAGACTAGTTAAACTAGCTTTTTCCTTCAATTTTTAACCATCTTATATGAAGAACGTATGCGCATTTTACTCTATGGTATTAATTTTTTTCCAGAACTTATAGGCACAGGAAAATATACGGGGGAAATGGCTTTATGGCTAGCAGACCATGGTTATGAAGTTAGAGTAATTACCGCTCCGCCTTATTATCCAGAGTGGCAAGTACATACTGGGTATTCTGCTTGGCGTTATTATCGAGAGAGTTTTTTATCTCCTCAAGGTAATAAAATCAAAGTATGGCACTGTCCTTTGTGGGTACCCCATAGCCCTTCTGGAATTAAGCGATTGATTCATCTCGCTAGTTTTATGATCACCAGTATTCCTATCATGTTTCGGCAAATTTTTTGGCGACCTAATATTGTTTTTTTAGTTGCCCCTACTTTATTTTGTGCTCCTATTGCTTGGGTAACGGCTAAATTTTCTAGGGCTAAAACTTGGCTTCATATTCAGGACTTTGAGCTCGATGCTGCAGTGGGGCTTAAGTTACTCAAATATACTTGGTTACGGAAAGCTGCTGAATTTTTTGAGCAGCGTAGTTTGCAAAGTTTTGATCGAGTATCTACCATTTCAGAAAAAATGGTTACCCGTCTTTATAATAAGGGCATGACTAAAGATCGTTGTATATTATTTCCTAATTGGGTAGATACCCAAAAAATTTATCCACTACCTTATCCTAGTCCTTATCGGCAGGAATTGAATATTAGCTCGGATAAAATCATTGTGCTTTATTCCGGCACCATGGGGGAAAAACAAGGGTTAGATATTTTAATAGAAGCAGCCCAGAAATTTCAAAATCAATCAGAGATTCTATTTATTCTTGCCGGAACAGGATCTGCTCGTTCTAGGTTAGAAGAGCGGAGTAGGGGATTATCTAATATGTTATGGCTTTCTTTGCAGCCTGCAGAAAGGCTTAATGACTGGCTAAATCTTGCTGATATTCATGTATTACCTCAGCAGGCAGGTGCAGCAGATTTAGTGATGCCTTCTAAACTCACTGGGATGCTTGCGAGTAGTCGACCCATTATTGCTACTGCAATGCTAGAAACTCAAGTTGGGCAGGTAGTTTCTGGTTGTGGAAAATTAGTAGCTCCGGGAGATACTAAAGAGTTAATAATAGCAATTCAGGGGCTAGCTAAGGATTCTCAATTACGATCAAAACTAGGATTAGCTGCGAGAGAATATGCAGTCAATCATTTAGGTTATAATCAGGTAATGACTCATTTAGAAAAGAATCTCAATTTTTAAGAGTTAAGAATTATTGCAATAATTATTTATTTTATTTTTAATTTATTTCAAACTTAGACAGTTACTGTTTATTTTTTATATAGTGATTAGACTTATTTTTCCCTATTTATTGATTCCTATGCTTTTGACTGCTTGTGGTGTGCACAATGCTTATCAAGGGAGATCAGTAAGTAGCTATAAAAAATCAGAAAAAGCAGCTACCCAGTCTGAACTTAAATTTGAACAAATTTCTACTGACCCCATTTCCGTAGCGACAATTAAAGATACAGGTATGTTTGGTATGGAGGGATTGTCTGTTATCGATCCTAATTCAGAAAATTTACCTATTGATGATAGTGAAGATGTTTTAAATCAGTATGATCAGCAAATTGGTCCTTCTGATTTACTCAGGGTCAATGTATTTCAGGTAGAAGAACTTTCTAAAAAAGAAGTGAGAGTAGGTAACAACGGTATGCTCTCTTTACCTCTTGTGGGTTCTATAAAAATAGAAGGATTGACTGCCAAAGAGCTTGAATCAGAGATTACTGAGATTTTGGGAGAAAAATATTTACAAGACCCTCATGTAAGTGTTTCGATTATAGAACATATAAGTAAGCGATTTACGGTAGCAGGGGAGGTAAAAAAACCAGGACTCTATCCTATTCAAGGATCTACAACCCTATTAGAAGCAATTTCTATTGCTGAAGGAGAGGAGTACTATGGAGATTTATCCCAGGTAGGTTTAATTCGTACCGTAGCGGGTAGTAAAAAAATAAATATCTACAATGTAAATGCAATTCGCGATCAAAAAGAAGTAGATCCTGAAATTCATGCCAATGATGTGATTGTAGTAAATAAAGATGGCGGTAAAGCAGTTTGGAGGAAAGTTACTAGATTTTTTGGTGTATTCCTTAATCCATCAGGTAATATTTTCCGTTAATCTTTTAGCAGCATTACTTTTGATAAACTTTAGCTTAAGTAACTTATAATTTATGAAAGTTATTTTTCTTTATTTACTTTTATTTATAATTTTACCATCTTGTGGTGTGAATAATAGTTACCAGGGAAAACTAACTGATAACTCTAGAAGAGTTGCTGTTCAATCTTCCGATCATAAACTTGAGCAACCTTCTACTAATCCTACTTCTATTACTGAAGATTCTAAAGTTAAAGCAAAGCTATCTGTTTCAGACTTAGCAAAATCACTTAACCAGTATGATTATCAAATTGGTCCATCTGATGTATTAAGCGTAGATGTATTTCAAGTGGATGAGATTTCTGAGGAAGAAATTGTAGTAGATAATGGAGGAACAATATCCTTACCCTTAATTGGCTCTATTCAGGCATCTGGACTAACCCCTGATGAATTAGAAGCCAATATTACTCAAATTTTAGGAGAAAAATATTTACAAAACCCTCAAGTAAGTGTTTCCATTGTGGAGCATGTGAGTAAACGATTCACTGTTGCTGGGGAAGTAAAAAAACCCGGACTTTTTCCTATTGAAGGACACACTACACTTGTACAAGCGATTTCTGCGGCTCAAGGTGAAGGAGAGTTTGCAAATCTATCTAAGGTAGGCTTAATTCGTACTATTGGAAAGGATAGAAAAATGTATTTTTATAATGTACATGCAATTCGTAACCAGAAAGCAATAGATCCTCAAATTCATGCTAATGATGTTGTGATTGTAAATCAAGATAAATTCGATGTATTTTGGGATGAAATGACTAGATTCTTTCATATATTCATAAGCCCAACCGCATTTTTCTAGTTTAGAATGGCAATCAAATATCCCTATCAGCAGCAAAGTTTACTTTTTGTTTATGATGCACTTATTATTTTTGCTGCTGCTTGTATTGCCCATAAAGCCTATTTAGGATCTTGGTTACTCCCTTCAGAGTATTATTTTGTAGTGGGCATGAGTACTTTGCTTACTGCTATCGTGTTTCCTCAATTTGGTTTGTATGAATTTAAACTATGGCATAAAGATTCTGTTTTAGATGGATTTAAATCCATCATTTTAGGCTGGGGGAGCGTTTTACTCACTTTAATTTTAATTGCCTTTATTACAAAGACAGGAGATAAATTTTCTAGAGGCTGGGCATTACTGTGGGCAGTTATAGGCTGGGGAGGACTATTAGCAGAGCGATTTTTTTGGCATTTATCCTCAAAATGGTTTATTGATCAAGGATTTTATCGAAAGCAAATTGTTCTAATAGGATCTTTAAAATCTAGCTTAGAAGTGATTGAACGAATTCAATCTTCACCTTGGGTGCGTATTGAAATCGTGGGTTTTTTCTGTGAAAATCCTGCTGATTTTAAAAATGAATTTAATTTACCTACTATAGGACATATCAAAGAAGCTGCTGCTTTTATCGAAGAAAAGGAAGTTAGCCAGGCATGGATTGCGATTTCTTTTGAAGAGGGTGGGCTAATCAAAGAGTTTATTCAAGATTTACATCACTCAACCGTAGATTTATGTCTTATTCCAGATATTTACGGCTTTCAATTACTTAATTACTCTACATCCGAAATTGCTGGGTTACCTGTTTTAAATCTATCAGCTACCCCTATTACAGGAATTAATATCCTTGTTAAGGATGTAGAAGACAAAGTACTAGCATTTTTCATTATTCTTTTAATTAGCCCTTTATTATTAATGATTGCTATAGGAATTAAATTGAGCTCGCCTGGACCTGTTATTTTTAAGCAGAAAAGGCATGGGTTAGGGGCAACCCCAATAACTATGTATAAATTTCGTTCCATGCATACTCATAAGGAAGATGGTAAAGTAACCCAAGCAATTAAAGGTGATTCAAGGATTTTTCCTTTTGGTGCTTTTTTACGAAAGACAAGTCTCGATGAGCTTCCTCAATTTTTTAATGTACTAGAAGGAACCATGTCTATTGTTGGTCCAAGACCTCATGCAATAGAACATAACGATGAGTATAAGCAGCTGATTGGGAGCTATATGCAGCGACATAAAATTAAACCGGGTATTACAGGGTGGGCACAAATCAACGGCTGGAGAGGAGAAACAGATACCCTTGAGAAGATGAAAAAGCGGGTAGAGTATGATCTTTACTACATTGAAAATTGGTCTTTTTGGCTTGATATTAAAATTATCTTAACTACCCTTTACAAGGGATTTATACATAAAAACGCTCGTTAAAATTAATTTATATTAATAAATTAATTCCCAGCCAAGCAGTCCATTCATCAAAAAATTCTTTTTTTAAGGCAGCTACTGCAGATCGTGGTTGAAGCGTGGGTTTAAATACGGATTCTCCTGATAGGGTAGTAGCATAACCACCTGCTTCTTGCAAGATTAAACTACCTGCTGCATAATCCCATATTTTTTGCCGTCCATGAAGATAAACATGACCTCTACCTGCAGCGAGCCAACACCAATCAAGTGCTACCGATCCTAAGCTTCTCTGAGAGCTATAAGGAGGATGGGTGGCAAGTCGAGTGGCAAGATCTGGGGGTAATCGTTTTAAATCAATTAAACCGATGCCATTGTTGAGTGGTTCATGAGGATAGATCTTTCCTAATACTTTTTCATTTATCCAAGCCCCTTGATTTTTTTGCGCACTAAAACATTCATCTCGCAATGGATCATATACTACTCCAGTTACGACTTCTTGATTCATAATTAAGGCTAGAGAAACGCTAAAACAGGGGATTCCTGCAGCAAAATTTCGAGTGCCATCAAGAGGATCTAAGCACCAAACTCCTTGAGTGGTATCTGAGAGTAATTGGGTTTGTTGGATTTCATCCATTTCCTCACCTAAAAAAGCAAATTGAGGCCAATGAGTAGTAAGCGATTCACTAATTTGCTTTTGCATAATTAAATCTGCCTCAGTGAGTAGACTACCATCAGCTTTCCATTGACTTTTAATCGTTGCAAATCGGTGAGGGAGATTCTCTTGTGCCGTATGAATAACGATTTGGCGTAACTGATCTAGATCTGGGCACATGGTAATAGCTATATTTTTAATTTATATCGAATAATGAATTATTAACTATGTTACAGCATATAGAGATAAACAAAAGCTAAAAAAAACCCCGAAGCCCCTAGGAGGATAGAGGTTTTCGGGGACTTACGTAAGTGGAGTTCTTTAAAACAGAGTCCAGTGTAAGTGAAGTGCAATTTAGCGTTAGCTATGGTTGTTTAGTTGAAATTTCTCTTGGATAAGGCTTGATTGCTGTTTCGCAAAATCCATCCTCAAGTCGTTCATAGGTGATCCATCCTAATTCATAAGAAACCACAGTACCTGAAGCAGAAACTTTTTTGTTATGCTCACTTTGAACCCAGCCTTTAGGTGTAACTAATATCGAATTACTTCTATTTAAATGATCATAATCAGTGCGATCAAAACCAAAAGTGGCACCACTATCTCTAAAAGGTTTTCCAGCTTCATTTGCTGAATGACACGACCATTGATTCATATTCCAAGAGGCAGCGCATTCGTATCTTAGTTTAGTTTTTTCGCTCCCATAGGCATTACTTCGGATTTCTTGAGTCCAGCTTCCTGTATTAGAATTGTATCTCCATATTTCATGAAAATGGGATTGAGGTTCTTTTTTCTCTCTGCTGAAAGTAACATGTTGTAGAATGAATGTGTTCTTTTCACCTTCCTTTTCCTTAAAGCTAATCCATTCCCTATTAGGATTGGCCAGTTCTTGCTTGTGTTGTTTAGAGAACATATCATGTGCTCCATCTTCAATAAAACGATAAGTAACATCAAAGCATCCTGAAACATTCTCTACATTTTCTATACCTTTAGGGGTAGTTTCTTGTGCTAAAGCAACATTTACTCCTCCTCCAATTAGGGTCGTTAATGTCAATATATGATGGTAACGTATCATGATAGCTCCTATATTTTATTTATCTTGAATTAAAATATCAAATAACAATTAAAATGTAAATGATAATCATTAATATTTTTTAAAAAATAAACTGTAAAGTACCACTAAAATTCCGACCTGGCATGGTAAACCGGTCAACAGGCAATCCACCAGTTCCTGCATCATTAGCCCCATTACCGTTAAGAAAATTACCAAGTACTCCACTATTTAAATTCCCCCAATCCCAGTATTTGGCATTGGTAAGATTATTGGCTCCAAAAAATAAGGTTAGATTTTCAACTGGGGAGTAATGAACAAAAAAGTCCATAGTGCCATATCCCGGAGGACGGAAAAAACTAGGATCACTCAATTTATAGTGCCGCTCAACTAACGTACCTACTAATTGAGCACCCCATTTAGATGTGGTGTAATCAAGGCTAGCAACTAACTTAGCCGGATCAACTGTATTGAGCGGTGAATAAAAATCATTTCCAGGCTCAATAAGCTCGCCCACAGCTTTAACCGCATTGCCTCGTAAAGACCAATTTCTTAGCGAATCATGAAAAGTACCTAGCTGTAGTAGTCCACTTAATTCAATCCCTTTAATCCACGCTTGGGAGGCGTTGACTGCTTGAAAAAATAAATTTGTACCTCCACCAGGCACCGTTTGAGATGCCCATGGAGGTACTTGGGAAGGGGACAGGGCATAGCCCTGCCATATAAAGTTGTCATAGCGGTTATAGTATGCAGTTGCATTAAACCAACCTACGTGTCCTTCTCCTCGTACACCAATTTCCATATTATGGCTGGTTTCCGCTTTGATATTTGGGTTGGGTAAAAACCCGATATTAAATCCAGGTCCTGCTTGTTCACTCCATCCTCCAGCGATATCGCTAAACAGTGGGGCTCTGAATCCATCGGCGTAGTTAGTATAAATACTAAATTCCTTGGTAAAGTGCCAGATAGCACCTAGTTTTGGCGAGAGATGGTTGACATTATAATCCTGCTTTGCAAATACAGGGTTGAAACGTTGGTATAGCGGATCATCTTCTGGCTGATAACTATAGTATTCTTCTCTTAGTCCCGGGGTAATGACTAAGCTGCGATCAAATAATTCAATTTTATACTCTCCAAATAGGGCATAGCGGTAAGTATTACTTTCAGGAATTAGATGCATAGGATAGTTACCTGGTAGAAATGCTCGACCACTACCTACTTCTCCAGTTGTTTTATTGACTCCATAGCCTGTTGCATTGGACTGGGTATTTGTAACCCATATTTGGGTCCCATAACTCAATTGATGATGAATTGGGCTCTGCTGCTCGTTATCATCAAGTGTTTTAGTCGCTACAAGTTTACCTCCTATTATTGTTTGCCTAAGTGGCATAGTATGAAAAAATCGATCAGTCGTTGCTGAATCAGTTTGAAGATCATTAATTGTTTGGCTTTGTTGCCAATAAGCCGTCCAATCTAGTTTATTAGCAAAAATAGAATCTAATTGCTGAAATTCTTGCCCTGCACTACCACGAATTCGAGTACTGCTGTCTTGGGAATTATAAAAATTCGGGGTAAATCCTGCCCGATCTGGCACTAACTGAGCCAAACCATCAGTGGTGGTATATTGTTGTAATACATCAAAAATTGCAAAATCTTTACGATTATTATCTGAATTATGTACGTATTTGGCATTTAAACTCTCAATATGATAGTGCATGGGATCAATTAAGGTACGGCTAGCCCCTGTTCCTCCTACCGTGCCCATATTGCTCATTTGGTGACCTGTACGATAATTTCCCGTGAGTAGAAAACCATGCTCTTGGTTACCTGCAGCAAGGGATGCAGTGGTGGAAAAGCTACCATCCACATTCGTATACTGTTGTTTAATAAATCCAGAGGCTAGCTGACCGGGTTTTAAATAATCAACTGGATCTTTTGTTCTAAGTAATACAGAGCCCCCTAAAGCAAAGGAAGGGTATAAAGCAGAGGCAGGACCTCGAATAATATCAACGTCTTTAAGTTGATCTAGGTTAATAAAATCCCGTCCACCACGCATAGTACCGCTAATATCACCCCCAAAAGAATCTGCCATAGGTACCCCGTCTATTTCCATATAGGTGCGATTACCGGACAGTCCTCTAATATTAAAGCTATCTAAGCCAAATCGACCTGCTGTACCAATTGCAGATACACCCGGCTCAAAACGAACAAGGTCACGAATAGTAAGATCCATTTGTTGATCCATTTGGCTACGACCGATAGTAGAGGTTGTTCCGGGAATATCTAACTTAATAGATGAAAGGGGGGCAGCTTCATGGGATTGAGCAGTGACTTTCATTTTAGAAAGCGGTTTTGCAGCTCGGTCACTTGTTATCTCTGAATCGTTGTCTTCTGATTTATCTGATGAAAATGCAGAGGCTGTTGTAAATGCAGTACAAATTATTATTGTTCGTAGTACAGAGTTCATTTTTATTAAAAATTAAAATGAAAATAATTATTATTTACATTTAAATATAATAAATATTTTTTAAAAGATCAACTCTAAAATATAGTGTGAAGAGAGGAGTGGGCAGGGGATATAGGTAGAATGCCCGATAGATTTTTAAAACAAGTCTCTTTGGCAAGCTGGGTAAAATTTTTCATAGCATGAAGTTCTTTTTCCTTAGTACGCACGGCAGCATATAGGGTTGCCCATAATCCCTCTTTACCTAAACTAAGGGAATTAACATCTCCTCGAGCAAGTTCATCGACAATTGCCCAGCTAGGCAACACAGTGACACCTCGATTACTTGCAACTAGCTGTAGAATCATTAGGGTAAGCTCTGCAGTTCTACGCCCAGCAGGACTAATCCTGGCAGGATCTAAAAAATGGGTATAAATACTTAGTCGGTGTTTTTCTACAGGATAGGTAATTAATATCTCATTTTTAAGATCAGCGGGATCAACCCAAGATTTCCCACTTAAAGAATGGGTAGGGGAAACCACCAATACCCCTTGAAATTGAAATAAGGGCTCATATCTAATATCAGGATGATCTACTGGATCAGAGGTAATGACTAAATCAATATTACCTCGCCGTAGGGCAGGCAATGGTTCAAAGCTAAAACCAAGGGAGAGATCCATCTCTATTTTGGGCCATTGGGTGCGAAACTTATTCATAGCAGGTAGAAGCCACTGAAAGCAGCTATGGCACTCCACGGCAATATGAAGCCGTTCAAGTTGTCCTTGTGCCATTCCAATTAAATCTCGTTCCGTAGATTCTACTTGGGGTAAAATGGATGTAGCCAGTTCCAATAAGCACATACCTGCTGAAGTAAATTGTAGTGGGTGGCTTTTTCTAATAAAAAGAGGGCAATCAAAATAATCTTCTAGAGACTTCAATTGATGAGAAATTGCTGACTGGGTCAAATGCAGATGATCAGCGGCTTTACTTACACTACCGTATTCTTGAAGGTTTAATAAGGTTTTTAAATGACGTAACTCAATGAACATATTTATTTTTAAAGTTTAAATTTTTTTATTTCTCTAAATAATAAATTAAAAAACCAGCTTACTTTAAGATACTTAGGATTTTTCAATAGTGAAAGGTACTTTTAAGGACGATCTACACTTTAATGATAGTAATTCTCTTCAGGATCCAGAACGACGTAAAGCACTAAAATTGATAGCGGTCACAGGTGCCTTACTTGCTACCGGATATGCTCCCTTTGTTCATACCTCTCTCCGTACTGAACAGGCAATTAGAAAACGTCTAGAAGAGACAATTTATAATGTGGTTGTCATTTATTTTGAAAATCATTCTTTCAATAGCTTATTTGCTGATTTTCCAGGACTATTAGATCCGTTGGCAAGTATGCCTCCTGAACTTTTAGTTCAACGGGACATTAATGGGGATATATTAAAACGATTACCTCCTATATGGAAAGGTCTTGTGCCCTATGAGCAAGTTGTGGGAAATCGCAAATACCAGCTTTTACAAGATTTTAATCATGCGCTTCCTAATGCTCCATGGGTTTTAACAGATGAAAGGGGTGATCCATTACCCCATAGCGTCATTCATCGTGATTTAATTCATGAATTTTACCGTAATCAACTGCAAATTAATGGAGGGCGTAATGACATGTTTGTCGCTTATAGTGATAGTGGCGCCCTACCTATGGCTCGATATACAACTACCAATGCAAATTTAAAGATGTGGCAGCTTGCTCAAGAAAATACCCTATGTGATCGCTGGTTTATGGGTAGCTTTGGGGGCTCTTTTTTGGCACATCAATACTTAATTGCTGCTCAACCTCCACTTTACCCTAGTGCTGATTGGGGCATTGCTAAGAATAAAATTACCCTGATTAAGGGGAAGCATGCACATGGAATTCATCCTATACTAGATAAATACTCCCCTATAAACCCTAAAAAAGGACCTCTAAAATTTTCTCGAATAGGATCACTTACCCCTGATTTTTATTGTGTCAATTCAATGGAACCACCTTATATGCCCTCAGGTATAGGTGCAGATAAAAAAAACCCCCATTTAACTAAACGGAATAGTTCAGCAGTGCTTCCACCACAACACCATGAGACCATTGGGGGGCGTCTAACTGATGCTGGTATTTCATGGGCTTGGTATGGGGGTGGGTTTCAAATGGCACTAGAGGGTAAGGGCTTTAATGGCATTCATGCTAATTTCCCGGAAGTGCCAAATTTCCAATATCATCATCAACCTTTTAACTATTTTAAGCGCTACGCTCCAGGTACTGAGGATAGAAAAAATCATCTACGAGATGGGGGTATAGGAAATAGTTCTCGTACCAATAAATTTCTAGCTGATGCAGAATCGGGTAACTTACCTCAAGTGGCATTTTATAAACCTCAAGGCAGCTTAAGTTTACACCCAGGTTATGCAGATGTAGATTCTGGGGATTTTCATATTGATAATATTGTTCATACTCTTAAACAAGGTCCCCAATGGGAGCATATGTTAATTTTAGTGTTACCCGATGAAAATGGCGGATTTTGGGATCATATCTCTCCTCCTAAAGGAGATCGTTGGGGACCGGGTACTAGAATTCCAGCGATCGTGATATCCCCATTTGCTAAACAAGGATTTGTAGATCACACCATCTATGATACAGGGTCAATACAGCGATTTTTAAATGTACGATTTGGACTTGAACCTTTACCCGGTATTATTACACGAGATGAGGCACTGGAAGCGGCAGGTACTCCCGCACCCGGAGATTTAACCAATTCCCTTGATTTTAATGCCTAGTTTCTTTTAATTTTTTATTGCTCTGTATGCAAATAAAGTATTTTTCCCAAGCCTGTGAAAATAATAAACAGCCTATTTTAGAGAGACTTAAGGTTATTTTTAAAGATACAGGTGAAGTCCTAGAAATAGGTAGTGGAACCGGGCAACATGCTGCTTATTTTAGTAGGCAATTGCCATATTTAACTTGGCAGCCAAGTGAGAAAGATATTGAATCTGTAGCAATTTTAAAGGAAAACTTAAGCACATTGGAATCATCTACAAATTTGTATAATCCTATCATTTTAAATGTGGCACAGAATCCTTGGTCAGTTTCTACTATAGAAGGTATTTTTAGTGCCAATACTTTGCATATTTGTGCTTGGGAAGAAGTACAATCTTTTTTTCAAAGGGTAGGCGAGATTTTAAAGCCAAATGGAATGATCTGTATCTACGGACCATTTCGTTATCATAATACCTATACTAGTGTTAGTAATGAGCAATTTGACACTTGGTTAAAATCCCGGAACCCTAAACAAGGGATCCGAGATTTTGAAGCCGTAAATAAGTTGGCACAAATTGCAGGATTATCCTTGCAACAAGATTATGCCATGCCAGCCAATAACCAACTACTGGTTTGGCAGAAATTTACTTAGTATTCTTTGCCTCCCTTCGCCTCTCCACACTGCGAGCTAATTCATGGAGCAGATCTGCACTTTCTTCCCAACCCATACAGGAATCGGTAATGCTTTGTCCATAGGTAAGCGGTTGACCTGGAACAATATCTTGGCGACCAGAGATTAAATGACTTTCTAACATGGCCCCAATAATACGTTGATCTTCTGCTGCAATCTGTGATGCTATATTCTTAGCTACTTGAATTTGTTGCTTAGGATCTTTACCGCTATTACCATGACTACAGTCAATCATAACTTGAGGGGCAAGTTCTGCTTTAGCCAATTTTTTAGCTGTACTATCAATACTCTCTTTATCATAGTTGGGAGTTTTTCCACCTCGTAGAATAAGATGGCAATCAGAATTGCCTGTAGTCGAAACAATGGCAGAATGACCTTCTCGAGTGACAGAAAGAAAATGATGAGGTTTTGAGGCAGATAAGATTGCTGCGATAGCAGGATCTGGACTACCGTTAGTAGCATTTTTAAATCCTACAGGACATGAAAGCCCAGAGGCCAACTCACGATGGACTTGGCTTTCAATAGTTCTAGCACCAATTGCACCCCATGAGATTGAATCGGCCACATATTGGGGACTAATTAAATCCAAAAATTCAGTAGCAGCAGGTATGCCAGCCGAGGCTAGATCGAGTAAAAGCTTACGGGCTAAATGCAACCCCTCATTAATCTGAAAACTATCGTTTAAATGGGGATCATTGATAAATCCCTTCCAACCTACGGTAGATCTGGGTTTTTCAAAGTAAACCCGCATAATAACTAATAAACTATCTTTTAGTTCACTTTTTAGTTGCTGAAGCCGCTTTGCATATTCCCAAGCAGCTTTAGGATCATGGATAGAACAAGGTCCTATAATTACAATTAACCGATCATCTTCACCTTTAAGAATTTTCTGAATTGCTTGTCGGGTTTGATAGACGGTTGCTGCTGCCTCATGAGTAATAGGCAGCTCTGCTTGAAGCTGGGCAGGTGGAATGAGTTCTTTTATTTCTTTAATACGTAAGTTTTCAGTAGGGAAATTCATGAATTATCTTAGATTTATTACTTTACACCTTTATTAAAGATGCTAAAAAAATAGATCTTTACTCCTTAGAATAAATTAATTTTGGACCTTAAAGGCTTATAGTATAGAGTGATTAGTATAAATTTTCAGGTTTGAATTAATTAAGAATTAATGATTTATGATGATAAATACCCCTTATTTTTTGGAATCTTCTTGTAATCGTATTTTACTACCCATTAAAGGGTTTCTCCAACGCCCTACATCTGGGGGTATTGTCTTAATTATTGCCACTATTTTTGCCTTAACTTTATCTACATGGCTCGGGGAACAAGCAATCTATCGATTCTGGAATCAATCATTAGAAATCCTAGCCAGCCAAGGCTTTAGCCTAAAACTCTCGTGGCATTATTGGGTCAATGATGGATTAATGTTTTTTTTCTTTTTGTTCGTAGGACTAGAGCTTAAATATGAAGTATTAGTAGGAGAGCTTTCTTCATTTAAAAACGCTTTGCTACCTGTTATTGCTGCGTTGGGGGGAATGATTGTCCCAGCGTGCATTTATGCAGGATTTAATACAGGCACTTTAGCTATATCAGGTTGGGGTATTCCAGTAGCTACTGATATTGCTTTTGCGGTAGGTATTTTAACTTTACTGGGAGATCGCATCCCTAAAAATCTCATTTTATTTTTAACTGCCTTAGCGATTGCCGATGACCTTGGTGCCGTAGTCGTCATTGCTCTTTTTTACACAGATACTATTAATACTCAAGCTTTATTATCCGCAGGGCTTTTATTTTTATTGCTGTTATTTTTTAATCGAAGCGGAATTAAAAGCCTCATTCCTTACCTATTAGTAGGGAGTGTGCTTTGGTACGCTATGCTGCTATCCGGAGTACACGCTACTCTCGCCGGTGTTTTACTGGCGATGACTATTCCTATTTATGGCTCTAGGGATATTAAAGATTTTGAGCAGAAAACTGAGGATTTCTCTAAAACAAAAAATAGAAATGGCTTATCTCACTTAGAATTTAACCAATCTATTTCAGAAATAATTGATACTGGGATTATTGCCCAAAGCCCCCTAAAGCGAATGGCAAACTCTCTTAATCTCTGGGTTGCTTTTGGAATTGTACCTATTTTTGCTCTTGCAAATGCCGGAATTGATTTAAGCCAAATCACTTGGTCTGATTTATTCTCAGAAAAAGTCACCTTAGGAGTTATGTTTGGGTTAGCCATAGGTAAATTTATTGGGATTAGCCTTTCTAGCTGGATTACCGTTCACTTAGGATGGGGAAGATTGCCCTCTGGAGTGGCTTGGCAGCATTTTTTTGGGATGTCATGGCTTGGAGGTATTGGCTTTACCATGTCTTTATTCATTAGCCAACTCTCTTTTACGGATATAAACCATATAGAGCAGGCGAAACTAGGTATTTTTCTTGCCTCTTTCCTTTCTGCCATCATAGGATTAGGCTGGCTTTATCAAGTTTCTCGTAAATCTTAGGATTTAAGATTCATTATGGCAGATATTCATTATCATATTTACCCCAAAAATCCCCAAGCCCATTTATTTGAAATTACCTTAACTATTTTAAATCCTAATCCTAAAGGGCAAAAGTTATTACTACCTGCCTGGATTCCGGGAAGTTATTTGATCCGAGATTTTGCAAAGCATGTAATACAGCTTAAAGCAGAATCTCGGGGGCAACTTATAGCCATAGAAAAAATAGATAAATCCACTTGGCAATGCGTTCCAGTAGCCCAATCTCTTAAAATCATCTACGAGGTCTATGCTTGGGATGACTCAGTGCGTACCGCTTATTTAGATACTTTTCGAGGGTTTTTTAATGGGAGTAGCGTATTTCTTAAAGTCATCGGGCAAGAAAACCAACCCTGTGAAATTACCATTTCACCCCCTATAGGAAAAGCTTATGAACATTGGAAAGTAGCCACTGCTTTTCAAGCTGCAGGAGCAAAGCCTTATAGTTTTGGAAATTATCAGGCAGATAATTATGAAGAGTTGATTGATCATCCAGTGGAAATGGGGCAATTTAGTTTGGCTACCTTTTATGCCTGTAATGTACCCCATGATGTTGTGATTTCAGGATATCATCGGACCGATATGGATCGGTTATGTAAAGATCTAAAAGTTTTATGTGAACACCATATTCGATTCTTCGGTGAACCGGCTCCTATGAAACGCTATGTCTTTCTAATTAAAGCAACCGGTGATGGTTATGGGGGATTGGAACATCGAGCTTCATCAGCATTAATTTGCAATCGGGATCATCTTCCCCAGATAGCCAGTCCTTTGAATAAAGAAGGCTATCGTACCTTTCTGGGTCTGTGTAGCCATGAGTATTTCCATACTTGGCAGGTAAAGCGAATTAAACCTATGGTATTTATTCCCTATGATTTAACCAAGGAAAACTATACCCGCCTACTTTGGGTATTTGAAGGAATCACTTCTTATTATGATGATCTTGCCTTAGTGCGTACAGGGTTAATTAGTTCAGAGAGCTATTTGTTTTTACTTTCCCATACCATTACTAGAGTATTGCAAGGATCAGGGAGATTAAAGCAAAGTTTAGCCGATTCTAGCTTTGATGCATGGACCAAGTTTTATCAGCAAGATGCGAATGCTCCCAATGCGATTGTCAGTTACTATGCAAAAGGATCTTTAGTTGCTTTAGCCTTAGATTTAACTTTAAGGCAAAAAACTCATGGGAAATGCTCCTTAGATGATGTGATGAAAATACTTTGGCAATCTTATGGTAAGCAAGGCCAAGGTTTATTGGAACATGAAATAGAACAACTCGTTCAAGAAATGTCTGGCTTAGATCTAACCGCATTTTTTGATCATGCTTTGCGAGGCACCGCAGATCTAGAGTTAGAATCTTTATTTCAATGGGTAGGCATTCACTACCAATTATATTATTCAAACAAAAAAGAGGAGCAACCTCAAGCAACGCTAGGAGTAAAACTAACGCCAAAAATATTAGAGGCAAAAGTTAGCCAGGTTTTTGATCATGGTACAGCGCAACTTGGAGGCATTGCAGCAGGAGATATCATTATTGCAATAGATGGCATTAAAGCCACGGCAGAGAATTTAGAAAATTTAATTGCTGCCTATCCTGTAGACACAACGATCACGCTTC